>JAOTYN010000177.1 GCA_029861825.1 Cyclobacteriaceae bacterium | reverse complement strand
CCTTGAAGGACCGCATTCGACAAGAGAGCCGAACTGCCTTGAAAACCCTTAAAAAACAAGGGATAAAAGTGCTGATGGCTACCGGAGATAATGAACAAACGGCCCAATTGGTGGCGCGTGAGTTGGCCTTGGACGGCTACTTCAGCCAAGTACTGCCGCACCAAAAGTCCGAGTTGATCCGGGAACTACAACGGCAGGGTGAATTTGTGGCCATGACCGGTGACGGGGTCAACGACGCCCCGGCGTTGGCACAAGCGGACATAGGTATTGCCGTAGGATCCGGCACCGATGTGGCCGCCGAAACTGCAGATATAATTTTGACCAATAGCAGCCCGCATGATATTGCAAAACTCATCTTGTTTGGCCGTGCTACCTATCAAAAAATGGTGCAGAACCTGGTTTGGGCTACCGGCTATAATGTGGTAGCAATCCCTTTAGCCGCCGGCGTACTGTTCTCTAAAGGCGTTATGATTGTCCCGGCAGTGGGGGCAGTGTTGATGAGTTTGAGTACTATTGTTTGTGCTGTAAATGCTCAGTTATTGAGGTTAAGATTCAAATCCTGATATTTTTTAAAAAAACTGTGATTATTCGCATGCTCATGCGAATAATCAGTAGGAACTATCCAAAGATCATGTGTGTAAAATCCAGAAAATTAAAACTAATGCTGGTATTGTCTTATTTGAAACAACACACCCAGGTTAAGGTGCTTAGTGTGGAACCGGGCAAATATAAATGGTCGATTTCCATGCACAATCCCTTAATAGCATCTTTGAAGGAAGTTTTTTAGCTTCCATATCCACCGCTTACTACCATGTCGGCAGCCAAGGAAAATTTTCTCAAGGTACTGAAAGCAAATCAAGGTATCATCTTCAAGGTTTGCCACAGCTATTGCAAGGATCCTGAGGATCAGAAGGATCTGGTACAAGGGCAATGGAAGTCAAATAACCGATGCACTGCATCTGATTAAGGATATAGAGGATTTTGAAAGCAGTGGTTAAGCGGGTACGATAGTATAAAGATGTACTTGCTGATCGCGACCTCTCAGGTTCTAGCTTCCCAGGTCTTGAATTTCATAACCGGCAGGCAGTTTCAGTCGTTGCAGCAGATCACCACTGATCAGCAGATCGACGTGGTATTGATTGCACAATGATTGAATACGGGCTGCGGTATTGAGCACATCGCCGGAAAAGGCGATGTCCTTTTTGATCACCCCAAGCTCACCGGTAGTCACTTTGCCTACATGCAAGCCCGCTTTGAAGCTGGGGACCACCTGGTAACGCGATTGATAAGAGGCCGCCTGCTCCTTCAGTATCTCCTTCATCTGAAAGAAACAATGAACGGAATTTTCAGGCGATTTTAGATTCCATGTGATCACCACCTCGTCACCCACGTATTGGTAGATCTGGCCTTCATACTGGATAATAGATGCCGATAAATCCTCGTAGTAAGCCTTGAGCATTTTGAAATATTGCACATGTCCTAGTTTTTCCGCAATGGTTGTAGATGATTTCATATCCAAAAACATGAAAATACGCTGTTCCTCCTGGGGAGCATGATATTTACCGGTCAGA
The DNA here is from genome assembly GCA_029861825.1 of Cyclobacteriaceae bacterium. Lineage (GTDB taxonomy): Bacteria > Bacteroidota > Bacteroidia > Cytophagales > Cyclobacteriaceae > JAJCYK01. The sequence goes on along the minus strand of JAOTYN010000177.1, from coordinate 6,625 downwards.
AAATTCGCTAAGACCTGTTGGCCCAGGTTATCGCTAACCTCAGCAAAAAACAACGCTATGATCATGATGAATCCTACATACAGTTCCAATATCCAAAAAGCTGGACTAAGGATAAAAATCCAAAGATTGCTCAGCACTTCCTCACTAAAAAGTCCTTTTTGCAATTCTATTGAATTACTGATAATGGAGGTTACGCATAAGAAAAAAAACATGATGAACACATAGATCAGGGTTTTGAAGGCAATCTTCCAAACCAGGCCTTTCTCCTTGAATCGCTTACTGAAATAAAGCACCTCAGTAGCCCCGGCCAACATCCCGATCACTAAAGACAGCAAAGGTGTTAAAACAAGATTACTTGAAAAATTATAAGGATTACCTGTTGAAGGATAGTAGGTCAGGTCTCCTAAAATAGCTCTTTCAACCAAGGTGTACAACAGCCCGAATATCATCCATATCAAGCCAAAAGGTACGATCCTGAACAGGTTTCTTTTGACTGCCGGTGCCAGCATTACGAACAAAATTAGGCCAAGCCTAAATTAAGTAAATACCAGCACTTAACAAGTGCTTTACTTAGGTTTAGACTTGGCCAAGAGTAAAAGCGTTAACTCTCTATGTTATGATCCCGCTATGGCAAAGATCCTTTCTTTGTTTTGCAGGTGCTAACTCCGAAAGGGGCGTATAGCGGACAGAAGCTAACCATACTGGTCAGGACAAAAACCCCAGCTATTATTAACAGCAAAATGCCCCACACACCAGTAATTACATTAGTGAAATAAAGAGCTGCTACTATAACCGCAATTACAACACGTATAATACGGTCATTCCCTCCCATGTTCTTTTTCATATCTTAGATATTTGTTTGAAACTTAATCCATACGACAGGTCCACACCGGTCGTTTGGAATGATTGACCACATCTTCCGCAATACTGCCGCTCAAAAGATGGTACAGGCCCGTGCGGCCATGAGTTCCCAGGGCGATAAGATCGGCGTCCATTTCTTCAGCGAAATACATAATGCCGTCCTCCTCCTGACGATCATTGTAAATATTGACTGTGAAATTCTCCAGTTTATTCTCCTCCGCAAAATTCCGGATCGTCTGAATACCCTCGTGATCGGACACAAAATTGGAGGGAGTATTGATCTTAACCAGATGCAGTTCGGCATCCAATACTTCTTGCAGGGTTTTTATCTTATCGATTACAGAATTGTCTTCTTCAAAATCGGCAGCAAATACTATGCTCTTGGTATTCGCCAGATCAAATTCTCTTTTTATAACCAATACCGGGCAATTGGCTCGGCGCACTACTTTCTCAGCATTAGATCCCACAAAGGTCTCCTCCCAGCCTTCGGCGCCGTGCGAACCCATCAACACCAGATCCACCTGCTGGTCGCTGATAAGTTTGGAAATGGCCTGGTAGGCATTACCTACCTCCAGATTGCTAGTTATGTTTACTCCGTTCTGGGAATTTTCAGACACCAATTTTGCCAGATCTTCCTTAGTTTTTGATATGAGCTTTAGTGTGTAAAGATCAAACTCGGAATTGTTTACAGACTGGCCGGTGACTGAAAAAGCAGCTCCCGGCATTTCCACCACATGTAATAGTATAACCTCTGCACCGGTTTTGCGGGCAATTTGCAATGCCGTACCGGTAGCAAACGATGCCAAAGGCGAAAAATCGGTAGGTACTAATATCTTCTTCATAATTATAAAGTTTAAAAATGATTACACGTTTTCAAGCATAAACACAATAGGTAGTGACATTCTAACTCTTACCGGCTTACCTCTTTGTTTGCCCGGTTTCCATTTGGGACTGGACTCCAGCACTCTTTTAGCCTCCTCATCGCATCCAAAACCAATTCCTTTTAAAATCACCACATTATTAATGGAACCGTCCTTGTCTATCACAAACTGAACATAAACCTTACCCTCCACTGCCGATCTTCGAGCCAGCGCCGGGTATACCATATTCTTGGAAACATACTGATAGAAGGCCTTCATTCCTCCCTTAGGCTCCGGCTGTTGCTCCACAAACTGAAAGATCTCATCCGCCACCTCTTCCTCTATCTCGCTGGTTACATCGTAAACCACATCTTCAATTACGGACTCTTCGGTAACTTCAACGTCCAAATTGATATCGATCTCCTCCTGGATCTCCACAACATCCGGAACTTCAGTGATTATCGCTACCTGAGCCTTGGGCGGCGGAGGCGGGGGTTGTTCGGTTACCGGCACTTCCATAATCTCTTCAAATTCTGCGCTTAAATTTCCTAGTTCCACCAGATCGTTATCCGGTGATGAGCTCCATTCAAAAGCTAAAATTACTATGGCTAAACTCAGACAGAGACCAATGGCTGTAAACAAGGTCGTACGGGTTTTATCTTCCCGTTGTTTTTTTTTCTTGCTTTCGCTGAGATAATCGTAAATGGCTCCTAAATTTTTTTGCCATTCGCTAGGGACTTCTATAGAACTGCTTCCGCCGGATGTTGACACCCGGGAGCTGAAAAAGTTGGGGCGGGATCGTAACATGACTTTTCTCTTTAGATGTACTTGAAATTCCAAAAGAGAAGCCAAAACTAATATGATAATCGTTATCAGCATTCGTGACTCCTATCATCAAAATAGCTGATGTACTTCTGAAGCCTGAATTTGGCCGTTTCAACCCTCTTTATGCATGATTTTTAGGGTATCTGGTAGGAGTTCTGTCCCACTAACTGTTTTATGGTCGTAGAAAGTAAATACTACCACTTAAATGTGGTACACATAAAACACAGCTATAAATTCAAAAACCTTTACTAACTAATTGTTAATTAATCAGTTAAGGTGTCTATACCAGACCCCTAAATATTAATCTAAAAACAGATTTATGAGAGCATATTTTTTAATTTCAGCCCTTCTCTTCTTTATCGTAGCTGTATTTTCCTGTAAAAGTGATGACGAAATAACCATTTTGGATTCACAGCAAGCTTCAAACCAAGCTCTGGATATGATTAGCGGTCAAGTAATTGAAACAGAGCTGGATAGCAGCGGAATAGCCCCTGCTTGGGAAGTAACAGTGCTGACGGATACCGGATCGGAAGTAGAGTTTTATTTTACCCAGGATGGCGGAGCCTTAATTCAGATTGAAGGAGATGACGGACCGTTCAATTACGATCTAGATCCTGGCCTGGGTCTCATTTCCTTTTCCAGCGCTAAGCAAGCGGCCCTTGATGAGTATGAAGGAGACATTGTGAAGTGGGAACTGGAGCAAGACCCTCAAGGCAAATGGGTCTACGAATTTGTGATAGCAGCCAACGGCAATGAAAAAACTATAAAAATTGATGCCCAAAGCGGGGCAGCTATTTAACTCAGCGATTGGAAATCAGCCTGAACCAGGTGCTGGATGGGCTGGCCTGCAAAGCTGACTCCCCCTGGTTAGTAAGGGATGGGGTTAAATCATCAATTGAATAAGGATTCTGAACCACAAAAATAGAGGAAGGCAAAACATTTTAAAATTTTCTCTTTAGGGTTTGTCACCTAATAATTCTGAGTTGAGTGCAATATTAGTTGACCCGTACACGGACCGTAATTAGAATTTGACTTGTGAATTTGACTTGGAAGATTACCATCGTTGTTGGCTCTCTTTGTCTCCCTGTCACTATGCAGTCCTAAAATTGTGCAAAAACACCATAAAAGATCAAAGCCCACTGATTGAAACTGCCCTTCTAGAAATGTCACAAAATCGACAATTCTAATTTAAAAACAATTCATTCTTCGAAAATTAAAATTGTCTTGGACATGACATATATAATATGTATTTTTCGGAATCGTGTCAATATAATACCATTAAATATTAATATATTTATGAAAACTAAACTTCTTCTCACCTTATTTGCGGGAGCGATCATCTTTATGACAGGTTGTAAAGATGATGAAGATCCCGGAGTCATCACTCCTTCCCTTGACGAGGAGTTAGCCGATCTAATTGACGACTTCGATTTTTACACATTACCTGAAAGCAACGATTTCGCGAACATCCCACAGGATCCCAATAATCCCATGTCTGACGGCAAGGTAGCTCTTGGAAAGCTACTGTATCACGAGACCGCACTAGGCGCCAATCCCCGAATAACAGGAGTGGGCAGCGAAGGTACGTATTCCTGTGCTAGCTGCCATCATGTTTTGGCTGGTTTCCAAGCCGGCGTAAAACAAGGCATTAGTGAAGGAGGAGTGGGCTTTGGCATGGTAGGCGAGGCCCGAATATTAAATCCCGAATATGTGAACTGGATTGATTCCATGGACGTGCAGCCTATCCGCACCCCTACTGCCATGAACACTGCATTTCAAGATGTGATGTTGTGGAATGGGCAATTCGGAGCAACCGGCACTAATGCCGGAACTGAAGCCAATTGGACGCCGGGCACTCCCATTGCTACCAACAACCTGGGATTCCAGGGACTAGAAACTCAGGCTATTGCCGGTTTTACCGTTCACCGACAAAAAATCACTGAAGATTTTCTGAATGGTTATCCGGAATATAAAACTCAATTTGATGCGGTTTATGGCACGTATTCCACCGATGATGAGACCCTGCGTCAATTAACAGGTCTGGCCATTGCCGCCTACGAGCGAACCTTACTATCGACTGAAGCCCCGTTTCAGCGCTATTTAAAAGGTGAAACATCCGCCCTGACCGAAGAGCAAAAGAAAGGGGCTATTCTCTTTTTCGGAAAAGCGGGTTGTACTTCTTGCCACAATGGTCCGGCCTTGAACTCCATGCAGTTCGAAGCTATTGGTATGAACGAATTAAAAGGTGTGGGTACCTTCAACACCGAAGGAGAGCAAGGAGCCAGACTGGGTCGTGGAAGCTTTACCAAAAATCCTGACGATAATTACAAATTTAAAGTGCCCCAATTGTATAACCTGAAGGATGTGAGCTTCCTGGGGCACGGCGGTAACTTCAGCACCGTAAGACAAGTGATTCAATACAAAAATGCGGCTATTCCTCAAAATGTGGAAGTACCAGTCAGCCAATTAGCCGATGAGTTCGTTCCCTTAAACCTGACCCCTGAAGAAATCGATCAATTAACGGCGTTTATCGTTGATGGGCTATATGACGACAATCTTATTCGTTATGTCCCTGAAAGCATTATTTCCGGTTTTTTCTTCCCTGTAAATGATCTGGAAAGTCAAGATGATCCCGGTATAATGGGAGGATTTTAGTTTAGTATTAGTTTAACTGAAGTGATATGCTGTCGATCCAAGGATCGACAGCTTTTTTTATGCGGTTTTTAAATATTAGGGACTTAAGTGGTTGGCGTTTCCCGGTTCCTGTTTTCTGGTTTCAGGAAGGTCGGTTCCATAATCCATGGCTAATTTCTATCTTAGTATACACCCGCCTTATAACACCAGCCATGAACACACTAATATCCCATAACTTACGCAGCCAACTAGTCAAAATCGCCTGGATTACCCTGGCCTGGACCTTAATTTCTGTATTTCAATTCCTCATAGGATATCAAGCGCTTATTGAAACGAACTGTGATCTGAGTGGAAGAGATCCTTGGATTTACTTTTATGGAAGTGTGGTAACCGGCGTTTCCGCAGGAATCATCGGAGGCTATGGGGTAGTTTCCCTGTGGGAAAAATGGCTCAGAAGTAAAAGTTACGGTTGGACCCTGATCAGCATCGTGATCTCTTTTACTATTATCTATGTGATCGTTTCCGTGGTCACCGGATTCTATCTTGATTATAGTGAGACCGGCAACACTCCTCTTCACATCGATGCATGGATTGGGGTTTATCATCATTTTGTATCGCCTAATCATTGGCTCACGTACACGGGATGGTTGTTCGTGGTTCTGGGCACTTTAGCATTCTTGCAGATAAACGATAAATACGGCCCCGGAACATTTCTAGCACTTATTAAAGGCAGGTATTTCCACCCAAGGAGAGAGCAAAGGATCTTTATGTTTTTAGACCTGCGCTCTTCGACCACCATCGCTGAAAGCTTGCAAGAGGAAAAGTACTTTGAATTCCTTAAAGATGTCTTCAAACACGCTACCCTTCCTATTTTAGAAGCACGTGGAGAAATTTATCAATATGTGGGTGATGAAATCGTTATTAGCTGGCCCGCCAGGAAAGGATTACACAATGCCAATTGTGTCGCCTGTTATTTTAAGGTGCAACAAGTGTTGAATGAGAAGTCCGACTATTATCAACAGCATTATGGTGTGCAGCCTCATTTCAAAGCAGGATTGCATTTTGGATTTGTGATGGCTGGAGAAATCGGGTTAGTTAAACGCGATATTGCTTTTTCCGGGGATGTTTTGAATACCACCTCACGCATTCAGGAAAAGTGCAATGAATTGGGTGTTAATATCCTTATTTCCCAGTACCTGGTGGATAAACTGGAGTCTGTTAGCAATTCCTACAACCCCAAAAAGATCGGCGACATGATGTTGCGAGGAAAGCAGCAACAAGTCAGTCTATTTACGGTGTGATTCTACTATACCTTAACGCCGTCATATTCCCTGATATAAATAGCCGTTAACAGTATGCCCGACATTTGGGGTATGGGTTACTTATTCACACCAAATGCAATTAACAGTTAATCAGTCCCTACTGGGGTAATTTAAGTGGTAGAA
>JAOTYN010000592.1 GCA_029861825.1 Cyclobacteriaceae bacterium | reverse complement strand
CCAGAATAGGATAAATGAAAAGGTAGAAACAAATGCCATTGCCCCGGCTTTTCAAAGGATCACTATAGACACTGTTTTTCGTTCAGAAAGCGTTACTGCTGCCGACATCGATCAAGATGGAGCCTTAGATATTGTGGTTGGAGATGTATGGTATGCGGCCCCTGACTGGCAAATACATGAGATCCGAACTCCGGGAGCTTTCCTGAATACGGTTTTTCAGGAAGATAAACCTGCATCTGAATTCGACTATTACAGCAACTCGTTTGCTGTACAAAGTATGGATGTCAATCAAGATGGCTGGCCCGATGTTATTGTTTACCCGGTTATGAACCAACCCATCTTTTGGTATGAAAATCCCAAAGGTGAGAACCGACATTGGCAAGAACGTAAAATAGTGGAGGCCTATCATGGTGAAAGCCCAAGGTTAGTTGATTTATTAAATAATGGAAAAATGGGTGCGTTGGCTGGGGTGAATACGGATGACAGCTTATACCATTTGGGTTGGATCCAACCAGGGGATCATCTGGATTCACTTTGGCAAGTCTTCACTATCGGTAGTACAAAGCAGCTAGCCATACGCGGACCGGAATGGGATACAAAAAGCAAATGGTTTGCTCCTGGCGCCCGAGATCATGGCTTGGGCTTTGGCGATCTTAATGGTGATGGCCGCAATGATGTGCTAACCTCACGTGGATGGTATGAAGCACCTGTCAACACCAATGAGGAGAACTGGAAATTACATTATCTAGCTTTAGATAGCCTGGCTGATCCAGAATATCCCCAATACATATTTGCTCAGATGCCTATTTTTGATATTGACCAAGATGGTGATGGAGATTTTGTTGGGACCTCAGCCCATCGATATGGTCTATGGTGGTTTGAACAAAAGTCAAGCAATACTTTTAGCAAACATGAGATCCCTATACAAATGTCTCAGGTACATTCGGTAGCACTTGGTGATGCAAATAATAATGGTGTTCCGGATATTATTACTGGTAAACGGTACCTTGCTCATAACGGAAATGATCCTGGTTGGGATGAACCTTTAAGGATCATTTGGATGGAGCCTGAATTGGATTCAGTAGGGCAAGTATCGTTTCTTATTAAGGAAATAGATGTCGGTGTCGGAGTGGGGACTCAAATAGAAATAACTGATATAAATGAGGATGGAAAAGAAGATTTATTGACTTCTAATAAAAAAGGGACCTATTTGTTTTTGCAAATTGACCAAGCTGATTGACAGGTGACCCTTTTTAGTATTGCGCTATTATTGAACGATCTGAAGCTGGTGACACTGTTGGTCGCGGCGTTCATGGCCCTTTCCGGCCACCGCGTTTATGCCGTTGCCATCATACATAGTTTCTCTATTTGTGCAGCCGTCTATTTTTCAATAGTACTTGTGGTCTCACTTATCGTGCCCCGTCAGCTAGTTAATATTGGTGAACCTCTGTGTTTTGATGATTGGTGCAATTACTGTGGAAAGTGTGGAACTAACCGATTCGACATCCCATGCCTCGCAAACAGTTGAGCTTCTGCTCTCTAGTCGGGCCCGTGGTGCCCCTCAAAGAGAGAATTGCCTGGCAGTTTATTTCCACTGACAACCAAGGCAGTCGCTATGATCCTCTTCCCGACACCTCGGAAATCCCTTTTGAGGTACTGCTTCAGCCGAACGAGGCAGTCAAAACTACTCGTGCCTACATTGTAACTCCTAATGTGCAACTGACTGGACTGGTCATTGCTCACGAAGGCCCATTTTCCATGGACTGGTTTATCATCGGGCATGGACCCTTCCAAAAGCAACCTATGGTACGGTTGAATGACCATGCAACTTACTATTTAAGGCCTGGAAACGAATACCGGTGCCTGCTGATATTGATAGCTGGAATCTGTCAGTATCTCCATTTTTTTGGTTTCCCAATTCATTAGTCCTATGTGAAATTGTGATTGTGCCGAATCAAATAACTCAATGGCCAGCCAATGGCCATCGGGACTCCAATTATGCCAGCCTTCCTGCATTTGGTTTTCCGTTAATTTCCACTGCTTATCCCCATCAGGGGTCACCGCATACAAACTGTATTTACCATTTTGCAAACTTTGATATGAAATGAAATATTCCGTAGGATGCCATCTGGGGGCACCGGCCTTATAAGCATACCAGGGTGCAGTTGTATCGGATTGAGGGTAGGCGGTAAGTTGT
>JAOTYN010000176.1 GCA_029861825.1 Cyclobacteriaceae bacterium | reverse complement strand
CCCGGCCAAGTCTGGACCAAAAAAAGTCTTTTCATGATCCAGTTGTACACAAAGTACTTCTTCAAAGTTACCACAGCTTCCGGAATACAGACTGAAAGCATGGGGCGTTGATCCTGCATGATTGTTGGTTTCAATTCTCAGAGCCCCAGAAGCCGGTATCTCCACAGTAAACCACACATCGCCTCCTTGATACTGGCCGCAGCTGGGTTGGGGGGCTATGCCGGTTTCCTCGGTAGCAGTTATATTATCGAACTGCAAGTTGGTGCAGGAAGTGCCTATTGTCAAAACGGTAGCATTACTGCAGTTGTCATTGGCTTGACCCCATAGCCCTAAAGAAGTACATAGAAGTATCAGGAAAATGAGGTTAACCTTATTTATGAAAAGCATGGTAGTTCCGGTAAAAATGGGAGGCACAATGTTCCTTGCATTGTTAATCATGCCAGATCACCTCCGACTCCACGATTTGGGTCCCATCCCATTCTTTGTACACCTTGATGAAAGTATCGATCTCAACATCATAGCTTATAACCAGCACATTACACGTATAAACGATGTTACCCCCCCGGGGTCTCCACCCCCCTTCCCAATCGGGAAAACTGAAATTTATATGATTTGCTCCTCGCACAAAGTCATGGGTGCCTTCCACCAACTTGTTCTTATTTTCGGTATAAGTATAACTTAAAGTTTCACTGCAAAAATCCGTGTTAAATAAATCCCAATTTTTAATTATCTCCAAGCCATCTGCCAGAGCGCTGCCATCATCCCCAAATTGTAAATACTCGTAGTTTCGAACATAATAATCATGGGGTGTAACCTCCACCCATTTCATATTGGGCTCATTAATACCTACCACACAAAACGGGTCAACCGTAGTATAACTATTACCACTACCACTGCAACAGCCTCCTCCTGTGGTGTTGATGGGAGTACCTAAGGCAGGAGCCCAAACATTAACGATATCACCATGGTTTATCCTGAGTGAAAAATTCCATTCCCAAACTTTGCCGGTGATGGAATTGCATCCTCCACTGCCACTGTCTTCAGGGTCTTCAACGGTCAGCCATCGGATAAATTCATCCAATGGATTGCCGGATTCGTCAAGTGGCTGTATGTAAACTTCAAGGGTAAAGGGGTAATCAACTTCATCCGCGGGAGGGTCTAGTTCAAGGACCAGCACAGATGTAGTGTCACTTTCCTCTTCCACAATATATTGGTCTTCCGCAATCTCTTCAGGGACATTATAGTAAAATGAGGCTCCCCCCACGTGAATGTTAAAATCTGACACGGATTGCGAGGGGTCGTGCAATACCCGGATCCTGCTACCCAGAGGATACCCTTTCATGGTGAAAATAGTATCTTCTACGTCCAACTTTAATCCTCCATCATTAGAAAGGGGCAGGCTACCGGTAATTTTAGCTGCGTTATTAAGTACTAAATATTCGGAAGCCTTATCTGGGTCTACATTTGTAATAACGGGATTACCCGGATTGCCGGGATCCTCATTCAGATCGGACTCGCAAGAGGTCCACAACACCAGGCTTAAGATCATAAAAGGTATAAGGTGAATTCGCTTCATAGCTGTAATGTTTTTAGGTGACAAAATTGAAAATTAGGGATTGTGGAGGCCCTTAACTACTTACAACTAACAACTGGCGGGCTCCAGCTAGCAAGTGGTTGCTTATAGAATCTGGCGGCGATAAAAAAACACCAGCTTTAAATAATTGTCGTGGCAAGTTTTGGTTGCAATCTGATTCTGCCAGACGTCTAGAACTGAATTGTAATGTCTGCATGCTGGCTACATCTTTAATAATTTTTCTTCAATCTCAACTGCTGATACCCCTATTGATTAAATTAATAGTGGGTGGGCGGAGGGGCCCCTAGGAAATTAGAGCTCCCTTAGTTTGGTAGATGTTTAGCGGTCAACCGTCAACCGTCAACCGTCAACCGTCAACCGTCAACCGTCAAAAAAAATCCTCAATCTCAACTGCTGATACCCCGGATGGGTAAATTAATAATGGGTGGGTGGAGGGGCCCCTGGAAACTCCATGCTAATTATCTGGATGAACTCCCGTATACCGTCTACTGTCTAAAGTTTATCAAGTAACCCCAAAAACTCCTCCTTCTTGCGCCTGCTGATATCTACATGATGATCACCTGTGAGCACCACATAGCCGCCTTCGCCCTTAATATATCTCTGGATGTGTTTCATATTAATAAGAAAGCGGTGATGTACCCGACAAAAACCTGACTCCGTCAGAAGGTTTTCAAAGTCTTTTAAGGTTCTGGATATGAGTTTTGAAGGTTGGCCTTGTAAATGAAGTTTAGTGTAACCGCGATCGGCCTCACAGTAAATGATCTTGGAGACTTCTATAAAATCGATACCCTCCAAGGTAGGCACCGCCAACTTTTCAATGGTTCCACTTTTGAAGTTCAAATTATGTACCACCGATTCCAAACGATGGGCGCTGTCTGATTTTTCTTGCTTTTCCTCCACCCTTTTAACAGCCTGTATAAGATCATCTACATCCAGGGGTTTGAGCAAATAATCTACGGCACTGAATTTTATGGCCTTAATGGCGTAGCGGTCATAGGCTGTTATGAAGATTACCTCGAAATCGATAGGCTGCAGCTGCTTAAGCAGATCAAACCCCGACATCCCGGGCATTTGTACATCCAGAAATACCAGTTCCGGCTGGTGAGTCCGGATAGCATCCATACCTTCTACCGGTGATGCACATTGTTGCAATAACTCCACCTGTGGGCAATATTTTTCAAGGGCCTGGGCCAATGCCTGCCGGCCGAAATGTTCATCGTCGATTAATATTGCACTGATCATCTTATTAAGTAGGTATAGAGACTTCCACCCGGGTACCCAGTGGTATGCCGGAAGGACCTTTAAGATCGGTAATATGAATCATATCTTCCTGGTATTCCTGATTCAGCAGATTGAGGCGTTCCTCTGTAATTTTTAACCCTAAAGATTTGGTCTTCCAAACAGACTGATCCTGCAGCTCTTGGGCTTTTTCTCGCCCTACTCCGTTGTCCTCTATGCTGCAAACCAAAAGATCCCCTTTTTGATGGGCAGCAATGGTAATTTTACCTGAGCCCTGATCCTTCTTGGGCATAAGCCCATGCCAGATGGCATTCTCCACAAAAGGCTGCAGAACCATGCTAGGCAGGTAAATTTCTTGAGGATCTATCTGACTGTCCACCTTCAGCTGATAGTCAATATCACCCTGAAACCTTAACTGCTCCAGCTCAATGTAGGATTCCAGTACCGTCAGCTCCTCATGCAAGGTAACTTCGGAAGTTTCGGCGTTTTCCAGCACCAATCGGATCAGCTTAGAGAATTTTGTCAGGTATCGGGAGGCCCGGTTATCTTCACCTTGTAATATCATCTGGTTGATGGAGTTTAGGCAATTGAATATGAAGTGGGGATTGATCTGGGCTTGTAAGGCTTTCATTTCCAACTGTGATAACTGTCGTTGGAAATGGGCTTCTTTAATCTCTTGATTCTTAGCAGCTAATTGTTTTTGATTGCGTAATCTTTGACGCAAGTTGTTTAACAACAATGCGGCTACCAGAACGATCAGTATTCCTCCTATGATAAAGGCTCTTTTTAAAGTCGCTTGGCGTTGGACTTCCTTAGTCTGCAACTCTTTTTCAGTTGCCAACAAGGCTATCTGCTGATTTTTCTTGTCGGTCTCGTATCTGGTTTGCAGTTCATTGATCTGTAAAGCATTCTGCTCGTTAAAAATACTGTCACGAATTTGGTGTGACAAGTTGGTAAAATCATAGGCCAGCTTATAATTGTTGGTAGCGGAATGGAGTTTTGAAAGTTCCTGATAACTATCTGCGGTAAGCTCTTTCAAACCTAACTCTTTGCCAAGATCCACCGCTTGATTCAGGTAAGGCAAGGCCTCTTTGAATTTCCTTAAACCGGAATAGGCTCCCCCTACATAATAGGCTGCTTCAGCTATATCCTTTGGTTGCTTCAAGGTCTTCCAGGTGTCCAGAGCTTGTAAATGGTATTCCAGGGATTTCTGATGTTGTCCCAGTTCCTTATAAAGAGATCCCAGGTTGGTGATGATATAACCTTCCTCCTCCTTCATGTCCAACCGCTGGATAATATCCAGTGATTGTTGGTAAAGCAATAGCGCCGAATCATATTTTTGGGTGTAGGTGCTGATATTAGCCATGTTATGCAGCGCCATGGCATATTGGAAGTCATAGCTCAATTCCTTGAATATGCCTGATGCCTTTTTATTGACCTGCATGGCCTCCCCGTATTTTTTAAGTCTGGAGTAAGTGTTACCCAAACTCGATAAGGCCCTGGCCAATTCCGCCTTTTTCCGTTCCTTTTCATAGTACTGCACGATTCTCAATTGGGTCTCCAGCTTTTTCTCATAGTCACCCCGATAACCGTGGATTATTGCAATAGAATAAAGAGCCAGCATAACCTGGCTTGAGTCTCCTCGTTGCTGGTAGAACTGTTTATAATCTTCCAAGTTACGCCAGGCGGCATCATAGTCACCTTCTTTCATTTGCACTAAACCCAGACTGCGAAGGGCATTATGAGTTCCTGGGTGGTAAGCTAGTAGCTGCGAAAGTTGTAAGGCACTATCTGCATAGCTGCGAGCCAATTTTAAATCGGTTTGAAAGTATGTATGAATGTAAGCAAGTCGGTTAAACACCTGCACTTTCAAGCTATCATCCGGCAATTCTTTAAGAACGGCCTGTAAACTATCAACTTCAGACTGAGCCCAGGCGAATGAAGTCAATAAAAAGAAGACGGCAATCCTACAGTATGTCTTCATGGTTTCCATTTCCAGGCTTTATGGTGTTAACCGATTGCGGTTTGCATCAAAAAATCAATCGCTAAATATAAGTTAGCAAATTTCAGGATTTAATTAATACCACTCCCATAAGTAACCTGCAGAACCAACATTTTACTTTGGCCTGATTTTCACTTATCTTCCTGTTCTGTCAAATACCATGTTAAGCACAATCACCGCATCAAAATCAAATTTTAACTTCAACTCAATCTTTAGACTTATATGAATCGCTGTATAACGCTTAGTTTTATTTTGCTGCTCAGCCTAAACTTCTACGGTCAACGCAAACCAAAAATCAACAAAAATAAGAAAGCAGTCATCGCTTCAGTAGATAGTAAATCTCAGGTATTAACCGAGCTCAGTGACAAAATTTGGTCCTTTGAAGAGGTGGCTTTTCAAGAAACGCAATCTTCTCAGGTACTGGCTGACTATGCCACCTCACAGGGCTTCACTGTCAAAAAAGGTGTGGCTGAGATCCCCACCGCCATAGTGGCTGAATACGGCTCCGGACGCCCCATCATCGGGATCTTAGGGGAGTTCGATGCCCTGCCTGGACTTTCTCAGAAAGCGGTGCCCACTAAGGAACCTCGCAACGAAGGAGGTGCCGGTCATGGTTGCGGCCACAACCTATTTGGCGTGGCCTCGCTGGGAGCCGCCGTGGCTATAAAAGAATTGATTGAAGCGGGACAGCTAAAGGGAACGGTGCGATTCTACGGCACTCCTGCTGAGGAAAAATATTTTGGCAAATTGTGGATGATACGTTCAGGCCTCTTTGACGATGTGGATGTAGTAATGGACTGGCATCCAGGAGCAGAAACAGAAGCCGATGTTCAAAGTTCATTGGCGCTGGTAGATTTCATGGTGGAATTCTATGGGCAGGCTGCTCATGCCGCCGGAGACCCCTGGAATGGCCGCAGTGCTTCAGACGCCCTGGAGTTATACACCTCTGGTATAAACTTCCTGAGGGAACACGTGAAACCTACCGTACGAATCCATTATCACATACAGGATGCCGGTAAGGTGGTGAACGTAGTACCGGACTATTCCCGATTATGGGTTCGGGTACGTGATACTAAGCGTGATGGCATGAAGAAAGTGTGGAAACAAGTGGAAAAAATGGCAGAGGGAGCTGCTATAATGGCCAATGTCGATTACAAAATATCCTTGATCTCCGGAGTTCATGAGGTACTGGTTAACCGTGCCGGTGGAGCCCGCTTACAAAAAAATCTGGAATACCTGGGCGATATCACCTATACGCCGGAGGAGGAGATCTTTGCCAAGAAAATCCAGGAAGCTACCGGCAAGGAACAGGTTGGGTTGGACGCCAAGATCAATCCATTAAAGGACACTAAAGAAAATCCAGGAGGAGGGTCTACAGATGTTGGAGATGTAAGTTTTGTGGTACCCGTAGTACGCTTAAGCGCTACTACCGCGCCCAAAGACACTCCATGGCATTCCTGGGCAGTAGTAGCCTGTGGGGGTATGTCCATTGGTCATAAGGGTATGCTCTATGCTGCTAAAGCCCTCTCCATGACCATGGTAGATCTTTTTGAGGACAACAGGTTACGGGAGGAGATCCGCAAGGAATTCCTGGAACGAAAGGGTGATTACGTGTACAAGGGCATCGTGCCGGAGGGACCACCGCCGATTGGGAATTGAGAATTAGAGTGGGGAGTCGAGAATGATGAGTTGAGAATAATGAACTGAGAATTCAAGACGTGATGATTTTGTATTGAGATCTTAATGGTACATTTTAGCTTAATGGCGATAACTGATCTTGAGGAAAGATTAATCACCTTCTCTGTATTATCAATTCGTTTGGCCAAGAATATTCGCCGATCTTTTGAAGGCAGACACTTGGCTCAACAACTAATGAGGTCATCTACTTCAGCGGCACTTAATTATGGTGAAGCAAAGGGAGCGGAAAGCAAAAAAGACTTTATTCATAAAATGAGGTTGGTATTGAAGGAGTTGCGAGAGAGTTTGGTGTGCTTAAAGATAATTAAACGATGCGATTTTATTAGCCAAGAAGAATTACTTAATGAAGCAGATGAATTGGTTGCAATTTTTGTAACCAGCCTAAGAACCGCTGAAAACAAAAGTCTCTAACTTCTTTAATTCTCAACTCATAATTCATAATTCAAAAAGGCCAAACCCACACGGAGTCCGGCCTTATTCAAGCAGCTATTAGTTATTCTCAGTTTCCTTACTGCACCCGCACAATTTCCTGACCTTCGGTGTTGATGATGCCCCAACGTCCGTTTAGCTGCACTTTGGCGCGGTCGTTCTCAAAGGCTTTGATTTTATCATATTTGGGTGATACAATTTCACGGCCTTCGGTGTCAATAATTCCCCATTGGCCATCCGCTTTAACCAAAGCGCGACCCTGGCTGAACTCGTTGATCACCTCATACTTGACCGGTACGATCTCATGCCCGTCCCAATGTACCAACCCCCATTTTCCGTCACGGGAAACCTTGGCTTTTTGGTCCTTGAAGTTGCCCATGGTATCGTAGATAGTAGGGATGATCTCCTTGCCTTCCCAACTCACCATACCCCATCGCTTGTCCTTCAGTACCCTAGCCCTTTGCTGTTTGTAGGGCATGATCCTTTGGTATTGAGGAGTAATGATCTCATCGCCATTCCAATCAATGATACCCCAAAGTCCGTTCAATTGCACTCGGGCCCGCTGATCTTCAAACTTGCTGATCTTATCATAGCCCAGGGATTTTTCAGATTGTGCCCAGCCTGTCCCACAGGCCAGACCACAGATAAATATTGTTAAGAAATATTTCATTTAGTTCATGGATTTAAAGGTGTTTCGTTCACTCCATTCTTTTCGGATATTGGCTTCTGCTTGGGCGCCAAACACAAACAACTCCTCTTCCCTGTAAACGAATTGATCGTCATCTTCGGGGATATGCACCAGGTACTTTGCTTCAGGACCCTGATACACTCTGCGCACCACTTCGCCTTCACATCCTATGGTATACACCCACACTACTCTACCTGCTTGTAATTCACTTTTCATAACCTATTTCAAATCTTTTTTAATGGCCTTTATTAGAAGTCTGGTTCCATGAGCCAGAAAAAACGCAATGGCTAAAATGGTAAGGCATAACAACAGACCGTTCCACAACAGCTCTCCCATAGTTAAGGAGACGTTCACTAAATTGATGGCCTTTAACAGCCAGGATATCAGTACCAAACCTACCGTTATGTAATAAAAGGCCTTTTCGTAGGACCAGTCGGCATTAATTACCGATCTTACCTGACTTCTTACTTGATGCATCCATTTTCTTAAAACCATACTCATCATCAATTTTCCTGGCTGGATTTTTTATAATTAATTATCAACCGACAGGTCCCCCCGTTTGGCAGCTTTTTTC
>JAOTYN010000175.1 GCA_029861825.1 Cyclobacteriaceae bacterium | reverse complement strand
GTCACAAAATTTTAATGGAATACGATGCCTTTCCATCCGATCGTTATGCAGTGGAATCACAAGTAAGGTTTCACGGGTATGATCCCCAAGATAGTATCATTGCCTTAAAGCCACGCTCCGGGGAGTATACTTTGCGCATGGAGGATATTGAAGAGACCATAGTTACTCATGGTGATTCCATTGCCTTAATTCTCTTGGGAAATACCAATTACTATACCGGCCAATTATTTGACATGGCACAAATTGCGAAATGGGGGCATCAGCAGGGTTGCGTAGTGGGGTTTGATTGTGCTCATGCTGCAGGAAATGTAGAATTATCACTTCACGACAGTGAGGTAGACTTTGCGGTGTGGTGTACCTATAAATATCTCAATTCCGGGCCGGGAAGTCTTGGTGGGTGTTTTGTACATGAAAAACATGCCTATAGTTTCGACATTCCCCGCTTTACAGGTTGGTGGGGACATAATAAAAATACCCGGTTTTCCATGCGGGATGGCTTTGATCCCATTCCCGGAGTAGAGTCCTGGCAACTTAGCAATCCACCTATACTATCCATGGCCTCCGTCTGGGCTTCGTTGAAAGTATTTGACGAGGCCGGAATAAAACGGCTTAGAGAGAAGTCTATTAAACTAACAAGCTATCTGGAATTCTTAATCGATTCATGGGCCCATCCCGCTATTTCTATGCTTACACCCAGGGAACGACATCAGCGAGGCTGCCAACTGTCCATTAAGCTGACTAACTCGGGCCATGAACTGTTCAAGAAACTTATGGACAACGGTGTTATTACAGATTGGCGGGAACCGGATGTGATAAGAGTAGCGCCGGTGCCTCTATACAATACCTTTGAGGAGGTGTATCAATCTGTGGAAATTTTTAAAAAACTACTACCTCATGGCTGAACAACCAGTGTTGATCGTTGGCGCCGGACTTTGTGGAACTTTGTTGGCACTACGACTAGCCCAGAAAGGTTACAAAGTCCGTTTACATGAAAAACGCGCCGATATGCGGGAGCAGGATCAGGTAGCCGGACGTTCTATAAATCTAGCATTATCGGATAGGGGGCTTTGGGCGCTGGAAAAGGTGGGAGTAAAAGAAGAGATTCTTAAGGAGTGCATCCCCATGAAGGGCCGGCTGGTTCATCCATTAGGCGAAAAATCTTTTTTATCACCGTATAGCGGACGATCAGGGGATTACATTAATTCCGTTTCGAGGGCAGGTTTGAATATAGCCTTGTTGAATAAAGTGGAATCCCATCATAACATTGAGATTCATTTTAATAGCAAATGTCGGCAAGTGGACCTCGAAACATCCGAGGTGGTTTTTCGCGAGGGTACTTCTGGAAAATCTTCAACCGTAAAGGCATCGGTGGTAATTGGAGCGGATGGCGCTGGTTCAGCCGTGCGACGGAGTATGATGGCTGCTACTTCGGAGCTGCTTTTTAATTACTCCCAAAATTTTTTGACTCACGGTTATAAGGAGTTAAGTATAAGTCCCACAGAATCAGGTGGGTATAGAATTGAAAAAAACGCTCTTCATATTTGGCCAAGAGGTGATTTTATGATCATCGCCTTACCCAATATTGATGGCAGCTTCACCCTGACCATGTTCAATCCCATGAGGGGTCCTGAAGGATTTGAATATTTGCAGTCCGATTCGGCTATAAAAGAGTTCTTTGAAGAATACTTTCCCCATCTAATTGAGCATTGTCCGCATTATCTTCAGGAATACAAGGAAAATCCGGTAGGAATATTGGGCACCATAAAATGTTATCCCTGGCAAGCTTTTGGAAAAACACTGGTAATAGGTGATGCTGCTCATGCCATTGTACCCTTTTATGGGCAGGGAATGAATGCTTCTTTCGAGGATGTGAGGATTTTGGACGAGATTATTGACGAAAACGCTGGTGACTGGAGTAAGGTGTTTGAGCAGTTTCAGCAAGCCAGGGTTGAAAATACCAACGCTATTGCCGATCTGGCCATCGACAACTTTTATGAAATGCGGGATCGAGTGGATGATGAGGATTTTGTTAAAAAGCGGCAACTTGAAATGCTGTTAGAAAATGAGTATCCGGACTATTACTCCAAGTACTCACTGGTCACCTTCAGACCAGAAGTACCCTATAGCAAGGCTATGGAACTTGGCCGGAAGCAGGACGAATACCTGCTTGATGTATGCCGAAGCCAAGTTGATTTTGAAGACCTGGATATACCCGCCATACAACAAGGGCTCGCCAAGATGGCCCTGGAAATCTTGCATGTAAGCTAGGTCTATTATGAGCTCTTTGTGTATTCCTCGCCTTAATTGGAGGAACTTCCAGTAATACTAATGACCCCTTCGGGATGCAAGGGACAGGTTTCCGAGTCAAGTTCTGTTTCAATGGTATAGTGCTTAAAGTGGTATTCGTGAAGTATAGCTTTTACTTGCTTTTTAACCTCTAATAGTTGATCGAAACTGGCTATGTTCTTTAGCTTAATGTGGGTAGTAAATACATGATCGGCTCCTTCCAGGGACCATAGGTGGGTATGATGCAGAGATTGCACACTGGGGATTTTCAATAGCCTGTATTCGATTTCACGCAGATCTATTTCCGGGGGCACTCCCTGTAGGAATATGAACAAAGTCTCCTTCAATCGTTTCACTACATTCCATAGAATGTAAATGGTGATGATCAAAGACAGGGCGGGATCAAGGTATAGGTTGTTCGTAAATTTCAGAATGATAGCCACTACCAGTACGGCAACCCACCCCAAGACATCTTCAACGAGATGCCAGGAGACCACCTTTTCGTTCATTGATTTGCCTGAACTAAGTTTCCAGGCGGCATAGCCGTTTACTGCGATTCCAATCAAGGCAAAGATGACCATGCCCTCAGCGTTGGAGGCTTCGGGCTGTTTGAAGCGATTAATGGCTTCTGAAATCACATAAACGGATCCTGCGATCAATACCAGGCTGTTTATAAGGGCTCCCAATAAGGAAAATCGAGAATAACCAAATGAGAAATTACGGTTGGCAGCTTGCTTGGACTTCCGTTCCAGATACCAACTGGTACCTAACGACAAGGAATCACCAAGATCATGCACCGCATCAGATATTATGGCAATACTATTCACATAAAGGCCTCCCAAGAACTCCAGAATGGTAAAAGCGAAGTTCAGGAAGAAGGCAACCTTGAGGTTTTTGCCGGAATGTTGGTGATGATGGTTATCGTTGTGCCCCATGACGCGATAGGTTATCCCTAATTTAAACAAAACCAATGAATAGCAAGCCAATCTGCTAGCTATGCGCCCCCCTGAAACATGTATCCGAATGTTGGCTCCCTACGTTAATTAGTAAAAAGCTATGTCAAAAGCCAGATTCATGATGCTCGCCGTATTATTGACAGTTTCCGTCTGTAGCTGTACTGCCCAAACTGATGGAGAAACTGTGCCGCGCCAAGTAGGAGGACCATGTGAAGGTTGTGAAGCTCTTTTGGAATATGATAACCGGCAACTGTCATTTCGCGATACCCTTCCGGAATTCCATAAAAATAATGTCAAACTCAAAATATCTGGCAGGGTTCTGAAATCCGACGGAATTACTCCTGCCTCTAATGTGATCGTTTACATTTATCATACCAATGAGCAGGGAATATATCCAAAAGGCTCATCAGCCCAGGGATGGGGGAGAAGACACGGTTACCTACGCGGATGGATCAAGACGGGAGTAGATGGAGAATATGAGTTCTACACATTTCGCCCCGGTGCATACCCCCAGAGATCAGCCCCAGCTCATATTCATGTGATTGTTAAAGAACCGGATACAATACCTTATTACTTAGATGATTATACGTTTGATGATGACCCCTTGCTGACACCCGACCAACGAAAGCGTTTCTCCAACAAAGGAGGTTCAGGTATTGTGAAAACCCGGAACCTTAACGGACTGCAATTGATTGAGCGGGACCTTATTCTGGGATTGAATATTACCAACTATTAACTATGAAGTTTTTGCTATTCAGTGATGTTCATGTGGACAGGCGGTATTGCCAGCATTTGGTGGCCTTATCGGAGCAAGCGGATGTGGTGGTTGGAGCAGGAGATTTTGGCTCTCTAAGACGAGGTATCGTTAAGACCATAAATTGGCTGAGCAGCATTAAAAAACCTACAGTTCTGGTACCGGGAAACGCCGAAAGTTATGAAGAGCTAGTGTCAGCCTGCAGTACCTGGCCAGAGGCTGTAGTGCTTCATGGATCTGCTTGCAGCATAGCCGGTTGGTCCTTTTACGGAATTGGTGGGGGAATTCCTGTAACTCCCTTTGGTTCATGGAGCTATGACTTCAGCGAATCCCAGGCCTTGGAATTGTTGAAAGATTGTCCAACGGGAGGTATCCTGGTATCTCATTCTCCTCCATTTGGGGTACTGGATATTTCGTCTGGTGGTCAGCATTTGGGATCCACTGCCGTTCTGCAAACAATGCAATCCAGATCCCCACGGCTATTAGTTTGCGGCCATATTCACGAGTCCTGTGGTCAGCAATATGAAGTTAACGGGACTACAGTGGTCAACGCTGGTCCAGAGGGCATGTTTGTAGAACTGTAAGGCCGCTATTTACTGTTTTAAACTGACTTGCATTGGATCATGGTCATAATTACTTTAATCCCTAAACTCCTCCATGAAGCCTTCCATGTCAAGCATCATGGCATATTGCAAAGCGGTTATCTTATAACGCTCAAAGCGTCCGGATGCCCCCCCGTGGCCTGCCGTCATATTGGTCTTTAAAACCAGGATATTGTCATCGGTCTTTTTATCCCTAATCTTGGCTACCCATTTGGCGGGTTCCCAGTACTGCACCTGCGAATCAAACAAACCGGTAGTTACCAATAAATTAGGATAGTCTTTCTCCTCTACATTGTCGTAGGGTGAATAGGACAACATATAATCGTAAGAGTCCTTTTCCCGTGGATCTCCCCATTCGTCCCATTCATTACTGGTAAGAGGGATACTAGGATCTGACATGGTGGATACCACATCTACAAAGGGTACGGCGGCTATCACCAAGTTGTACAGTTCGGGATTCATATTTACAATAGCCCCCATCAACAGTCCACCGGCACTACCACCTTGTGCGTACAGATGTTCGGGAGAGGTGTATTGTTCTTCGATCAAGAATTTAGAGCAGTCCACAAAATCCTGGAAGGTATTCTTTTTCTTAAACATTTTGCCGTCCTCATACCATTGTCGCCCCATCATCGAACCTCCTCTTATGTGGGCGATGGCTACTGCGAAACCGCGATCCAATAAGCTCAATCGATGAGATACAAAGTAAGCATCTACAGTGCTGCCATAGGAGCCATAAGCATATTGTAAAAGAGGACCACTGCCATCCATTACAAAGCCCTTTTTATAGACTATGGAAATAGGCACCTTAGCACCATCACGGGCGGTAGCCCATACCCTTTCAGTTACGTAGTCTTCCGGGTTATGTCCGCCAACTACTTCTTGCTGTTTCTTTAAGGTCCTCTCCTTGGTCTTCATATTATAGTCGAAGGTGGAGTTGGGGGTGGTCATGGAGGTATATCCGAAACGCAATTCATCTGTATCCAGCACTTCATTAGTTGATATGTAAGCGGTATATGCCGGCTCCCCGAAATCAAGATAATGCTCCTCACCGGATGCTTGATCCATAATTCTCAATTGGGTAAGCCCTCCTTTGCGCTCATCCAAAACCAAATAATCGGTGAAGAGTTCCATTCCCTCAAGAAGGACATCCTCACGATGCGGAATCACCTCTTTCCAATTATCCTTGTGGGTGGCTTTATCGGGTGTTTCCATTAGCCTGAAGTTCTTAGCATCTAAGTTGGTGATGATATAGAACTTGTCATCAATGTGATCAATACTGTATTCATGCTTATCATCACGGGAAGAGAATTGTTGAAAATCTCCGCTGGGGTCATCAGAACTTAGTATATGATAATCCGAAACCAAAGTACTGGAATTGTAGATGATCAAGAATTCACCTGATTTGGAACGATACACCCCTATGTAATAAGAAGGATCTTTTTCATGATACACCAACTCATCGTTTTGAGCTTGTTCTCCCAGCCGATGCCTGAAGATCTTCTCCGATAATAGGGAAACTTTGTTTTTACTGGTGTAGAAAAACGTCTGATTGTCATTGGCCCAGGCGCCTCCAGGGCTGACATTCTCAATCCGATCGTCCAGATATTCGCCTGTTTCCAGATCCTTAAATCTCAAGGTGTATATTCTCCGGCTCAGGGTGTCCTCGCCGAAGACCAGGATCTTATTATCTGGGCTCACTCGAAGTCCTGAAGCTGCGTAATAGCTATGATCTTCAGCTAAATCATTTACGTTCAACATGACCTCCTCTTCTGCTTCTAAAGACCCTTTTTTGCGACAGTGGATGGGGTATTCTTTACCTTCTTCATATCGGGTATAGTACCAGTAGCCGTTGTCCAAATAGGGAACCGATTCGTCATCCTGCTTAATACGTCCCACAATCTCGTCGTAAAGCTGCGATTGAAATTCATTGGTATGTCCAAGAACGCTTTCCGTGTACTCGTTTTCATGGGTGAGGTATTCCAGAACGCGTTGCGTTTGCACGTCGGGAGCTTCTGCATTTTTCTGCTCATCGGTCAATCTCATCCAAAAATATGGATCAACACGGGTGTGATCATGTTGAGTAAGCACACAATCCTGTTTATGAGCCACAGGAGCGGGAGGCAACGTTTTGTTGTTCATAGAGGTATTTTCTGGGGTTTGGCAAGCCATGGCTAGGACGACCAGGCACAAAGGAATCGATGCCTTTTTCATAAATTTCATGTTGTTTATATTTTGGAGCGTAATAATACGGGTTTGCTGTCAAATGAACAAGTGGTCACCAGCAAGCTATTTTCTCAGGTGATACAAAACACCCTGGTCAAATGGCGACCATATGGAAGTGGGCACCTGTGCCTTTTTTAAGCCTGCATTTACCCATTGATTGCAGGTGTGTAAAAAGTTGTAATTTCCATGGGCTTCAAAGAAGCAATCATTAGGACCGTAGCCGGTACTCGGTATCAGCAGATAACTTTCGCCGGCTGTTTTGAAGGTTTGATGAATATGGTTTACGATAGCGGTGAACTGACTTTCACACAAAGTGAGTTCTACCCAGTGTTCTTGATAGGATTGATAAGCGGTAAGGTGCAATGCTGCGTCGGTTTTTACAAATGTTGCCCTAATAGCCCCAATAAATGAAAGATCCTTCCAGGTTGGTGTATTCATGTAGAATTCTTTATCTCCCCACCCGAAGCCAAGGTACTTTGCTTGATCTGCCAGATATATTTCACGGTTCCACTGATCAGGGAAGTGCTTGCTTTCCAAAATAAAATCCAAATGCAGGCCATTGCTTGCTATGTAGAGGGACTTTTTATCGGTACATTCTACGGGTTCGGGTGAGGTGCCAAGTAGGGAAAGTACCACGGCAATAAATAGGTAGAGGACTAACAAGGACAGTATAGCCGCCCCCATCCATTTCAGATATCTAAGTAACCTTGCTGCCATCAGCATACCTGCTAACATGCAATCAGGATATATCAGTTGACGATTCCCCGGATCGTTCCATTATTGCATTGACCCTGGGCTGAATGAACCACACTCCAATAATGTAGAACCATATGAGCACGAACTCCAGCGCAAATTCTGATATACCAGCCTCTTTCTGCAGTTCAGCAGTTTTAAGGGATTTAGCACTAAAGTACATGGCGTAAAACATACATAACATAGTAAGTAGGTGCAAGGGTATGATGAACATCATGTAGGTAGGATTGAATGGTAATTCTCCCTGGGTCCCCAAATTCAGTTCACGGAATATACTCATGATAAAGGTGGCTAGTAGAAAGATATAAACTATAGGAAGTATCATAGCCAATTTGAACCAGCCGGTGTTAAGCCGGACCGACGCCGGTATCTTATGCTGTAACCCTATTCCCAGTGACCACATCCATAAAAAGAACCCTGCTGAGCCGATTAGGATAATCAGCGGAAAGAATTTCATGAACTGGTAAATCTTCAGGAATTGATCCGGATCAGGCTCAGATTCGGCATAGAACATACCCATCATCTGGCCCATCATACCAATGAAAATAAACATCTGGACGATCATGGGAATCCCAGAGGTAAGGATAAACACCAGCCAGTGTTTGGCACGGAGGAAAAAGCTAATCATGGTTGAAATTGTTGAATTTATGACCCTACATCAGT
>JAOTYN010000174.1 GCA_029861825.1 Cyclobacteriaceae bacterium | reverse complement strand
AAGAATACCGTTTTTAGTGACCAGACCTACTAGCATAATGATGCCTATCTGACTGAATATGTTCAAACTTTCTCCAAACAAGGTTAGGGTAATTAAAGCCCCAGCCATGGCCAGCGGTACGGTAAACATAATAATAAAGGGGTCACGGAAACTTTCAAATTGTGCGGACAATGCCAGGTAAATGAGGATCAGGGCAAATATAAAAGCAAAGTATAGGCTGGAGGTACTTTCACGAAATTCACTGGATTCGCCGGCCAGGGCGGTTGAGAAGCTATCGTCCAGTACTTCGGCAGCTATGCGCTCCATAGCTTCGATGCCATCGCCCACCGTTCTGCCATTAGCGGGATTGGCGGAGACGGTCGCCGATACAAATCTATTGAAGCGGTACAATTGAGGAGGGTTACTTTCTTCTTTTAGCTTTACCAAATTATCCATCTGAATAAGTCGTCCATCCTGACTGCGCAGGTACAGGGACTGTAGATCTAATGGATCATTACGATTTTGACGGTCTACCTGACCGATCACTTGAAATTGTTTCCCGTCCTGAATAAAATACCCGAAACGCTGTCCGCTGAAAGCCAGTTGTAAGGTGCGGGCGATGTCCAAAACTGACACGCCCAGGTCCCTGGCTCTTTCACGGTCGATCTCGATATTGATTTCAGGCTTATTGAATTTGAGATCCAGATTAACGAAACTAAAGTTAGGATCGGCATAGGCCTTTTCCATAAACTGCGGGAGGATCTCCTTCAATTTATCCAAGTTCGTGGCTTGTACCACAAACTGAACCGGGAACCCCCTTAAACTATTTCCGCCAATAGTGGGGGGCTGGATCACGAAGGCACGGGCTTTGGTATTACTGCCGATTACCGGGGTGATCTCGTTTACAATTTGCTGCACAGACCGCTCCCGTTGCGACCTTTCCTTAAGTACAGCAAATAGGAAAGCGGAATTTACAGAGCTGCTGGCCCCAAATCCAGGAGAGGTAACAGAGCCAATGAATTTCCTCTCAGGAACTCTTTCCAAAGTTTCTGCTGTCACCTCATCCACATACTGGTCCATATATTCGAAGGTTACTCCTTCAGGTGCATTGGCAAACACTCTGAAGGCATTACGGTCTTCCAGAGGAGCCAGCTCGTTGGGCAATTGATTATATAGTGAATATATGAGTACCGCCGCGGCGATAATAATAGGGAAAGCCCACCACCTTACTTCCAGAAAGGCCTGCAGACTGGATTGATATTTATCGGCCAACCATTGAAAAAAGGGCTCTGTAATCTCATAGAACTTGCTCTGTTTTTGGCGCTTCTTCAACAGCTTGGTGCTGATCATGGGGGTCAGGGTCAGCGCCACAAAACTGGATATGATAACAGCGCCCGCTACCACTACTCCAAACTCCCGGAACAATCTGCCGGTAAGGCCCTCCAGAAAAATCAATGGCAGGAAAACTGCCGCCAAGGCAATGGTAGTGGATATCACCGCAAAGAATATCTCAGCAGTCCCTTTAATGCCTGCCTGTTTAGGCTCCAGGCCGCTCTCGATCTTTTGATAAATATTTTCCAACACCACAATAGTATCGTCTACGACCAGTCCAATGGCCAAAACGATTCCCAGCAAGGTCAGTACATTGATGGAAAAATCTGCCAGGTACATAATAAAGAACGCCCCAATCAAGGATATGGGGATGGTAATAACAGGGATCAACGTGGTGCGCCAATCCCTTAAAAAGAGGAAAATAATACTTACCACCAGCACAAAGGCTAAAATGATGGTTTGTTTCACCTCTTTGATTGAAGCTTGGATGTATTCTGTGCTGTCGAAAACAACTTGAGCAATTACGTCTTGGGGTAAGTCCCGGGTAATAACTTCATATCTTTTGTAGAATTCCCGGGCAATTTCGATGTGATTGGACCCTGGCTGGGCCACCACCACCGGCATCACCATGGGTATGCCATCGCGCTTTAGAATAGTGCGTTGATTCTCAGGTGCCAATTCCGCTCGTCCAATATCACGGAACCGCACTACGCTGCCAATATCCTCTTTAACGATCAAATCGTTGAATGCATTAGGAGTATCCAGTCTGCCTTGCGTCCTCACGGTAAGTTCGGTGGTCATACCCTCTACCCGGCCCGATGGCAATTCCACATTATTATTAGTTACTGCACTAAGCACATCGATAGGGGTAAGTTGATAGGCGGCTAATTTTAAAGGGTCCATCCACAAGCGCATGGAATATTTTTTTGACCCCCAAATTCGCACCTCACTTACTCCCGGTATGGTCTGGAGACGTTCCTTAACGTTATTATCGGCGAAGGCCGTCAATTCCATCAGGGAGCGGGATTCGCTTTGCAAACTGGTGATTATTATGGGGAACGAGTCTGCATCGGCTTTGCTTACCACTGGCGGATCCGCGTCCTGGGGCAGCTGTCGCAGCGCCCGAGAGACCCGGTCGCGAACATCATTGGCAGCTCGCTCCAGATCGGTGCCCAAGTCAAACTCCACACTAATAGTGCTGCGACCATCCCGGCTAACTGAGGTTAAGGTCTTGATACCCTCTATGCCATTAATAGATTCTTCCAGTGGTTCGGTGATCTGGGATTCAATGATATCGGCATTGGCTCCACTGTATGGAGTAACCACGGTGATGATAGGCGGGTCTACGCTGGGATATTCCCGTACCCCCAGGAAGTTAAAGCCCACGATCCCGAAGATCACGATCACCAGGGACATTACCACCGCCAGCACCGGACGATTAATGCTGATACTTGTAAGGCTCATATCAATTGGTCAGAGTTAGTTCTACATTGGACCCTGATCGTATTTGCAAGATCCCCGAAGTTATGATAGTGTCTTGCGGTTGAATACCTGAAATAACTTCTACCTCTCTGTCCGTACGGATCCCGACCTGCACATTTTGAGAAGTAGCCACCCCATTACGGCTTATGAACACCTTATGGCCGCCTAATTCCGGAACCAACGCCTCAGAAGGCACCATCAAGGCCTCCTCCAGGGTATTGAAGATCAACTCTACGCGGGCAAACTGACCCGGCAGCAGTGACCTGTCGGAATTATTACTAGTGGCACGCATGCGTAAAGTGCGGGTTTCACTATCCACCTGTGGTTCCATAGCATAGATATTGCCCACACGGGGGCTATCCAAAGCTTCTGTCGTAAAGCGCACTTGATCGCCCACCTGAACCTTCTGACTATATTTTTCAGGGATGGAGAAATCGACTTTGGCAGGATTGATGTTGTACAAAAAAGCTATAGGATCGCTGGGAGTTAAGTAAGATCCTTGGGAAACATTACGCAAACCGATGACGCCATTAAAGGGTGCCCTGATCTTAGTTTTCTCATACTGAGTGCGCACCAATTTGATATCAGAGTTTACGGTGTTGAGTTCGGTTAGTGCCTGCTCGTATTCCTCCTGGCTGATCGCCTCTCGCTCCAATAGCTGACGCTGCCGGTATTCGGAATCACGGTAAAGTTTTTGAGTGTAACGAAGTTTTTCCAGCTGGGCTCTTAATTCCCATCATCCAGGCTGATCAAAAGATCGCCCTTGCGCACCCGCGACCCTTCTTTAAAGTATATGGTTTGGATGATCCCTGAAATTTCACTGCGCAGTTCTACCTCTTCATTAGCGGCTATGGACCCGGTTACGGTTATCTTGTTGTCAATTTTTTTAGGACGTATCACCACAGCACTTACTGGAACCTTAGCCGAAAAACTCGATCTGGGGGGACCTTCCTGGGTTTGATCCCCCGCCAATAAACCCCATAAGGAAGGATTGATCAGGTAGATAATAACCAACAGTATGATCACTGGGATCAACCATTTAAATATTTTGCTCATCACAGATTTTTTACGGGGGTACAATATACCTTAAAATCGGGCTATATGGTGATCTTTAAAGCACATCAATACCTTATACGTATTTCCATAGCTATAGGTGAGGTTGAAGGGGCAATCCTACAAATTTAATGAATTTTCGCCTTATCGAGTCTATTACGGAGTCCTGAACAACTGGAAATCGCTATATTTGGGTCATGTCCAATGAAATTATTGATGGCGTCCTGAGGGATTTCCGGTCAAGACTGGAGGAAAGCATAAAGGACCTACATGAGCTTACAGAACGCATAAATAGTCCCGAATTGGCCCAAACCGCCAGCGATTTGCGCGAACGGATCCGAGAACCTTTTATGTTTGTGATCGTGGGAGAAGTAAAGGCTGGGAAAAGTAGCTTTATTAATGCCCTGTTGGGAGGGGGCAAGGAAATATGTAAGGTGGCACCGGATCCCTGTACCGATACCATTCAGCAAATTCTTTATGGAGATGAGAAGGTATTGGTATTGAACGAATATCTGAAAAAGATCTACCATCCGGTGGACATCCTCAAGGAGATTGCTATTGTAGATACTCCTGGAACCAATACCATCATTAAACACCATCAAGAGATCACTGAACGCTTTATTCCGGTTAGCGATCTCATCGTTTTTGTATTCGAGGCTAAGAACCCTTACCGGCAGTCGTCGTGGGAATTTTTTGACTACATTCACGAAGATTGGCGCAAGAAAGTCATCTTTATTTTACAACAAGCCGATCTCATGGAGCCCTCGGATCTGACGGTCAACATACAGGGAGTACGTGATCAAGCGGAAAAGAAAGGGATCACACAAGCGCAGGTGTTTGCGGTCTCTGCAAAAAAAGCGCTAAACGGGAGCCTGGAGGAGAGCGGGCTGAACCAGGTGATCGAGTATGTCAACACTCACGTTACCGGGGGTAAGGCGCCCTGGTTAAAATTGGAAAATAACATCGAAACTGCCGGCGAGATCCGTGATAAGATAGCTACCGGCATGGACCTTCGTGAAGAACAATTGGTAGCGGATGGCGCTTTCAGGGAAGATGTGAGGAAAACCCTAGAACAGCAGGGTGTGCGATCGGCCAAGCAAGTAGATATCCTGGTTGAAAACCTCATTGCCACTTACGATCGCATCACCGGTAAGGCTGAGGACGATTTGGGAAAAGGATTGGGATTTTTCACTTTGGTAAAACGCTCCTTTTTGTCCTTGTTCAGTAAAAAGGAGTCCGCCATGGGCTGGCTGAACGAGCTGACCGAAAATATGGAGCGGGATTTGAAAGATCAGCTCACCCTTAAAGTGAATGACGGGGTGACAGCCGTGGCCGACAGCATTCAACAAATGGCCAAAATGATCGAATTAAAGATCAAGAACAGCCAGACTGTCCTCAAGGCTGATCAAGAGATCTTTTCGGACATCGCTGAAAAACGCGTGCAGGTGATGCAAGATTTGCAACAGGCTTTTACCAATTTCCTGAACCGCAGCGAAAGTTTTGTAGACCAATCCCTGATACCAAAAGGTTCGGAGTTCACCCCTGAAATAGCTCAGGGAGGCGGCTTAGCGGTGATTGGGGTGGTAATCGCAGCAGTTACTAAGGGAATGGTATTCGATATCACCGGAGGAATTTTATCGGCCATAGGGATACTCTTTGCCGGTATTACCGTGGGGCTGAAGCGCCACAAAGTACTTAAGAGCTTTAAAGCGGAAGTTGATAAAGGTCGGCAGGCCTTACAGCATGAGATACAAGAAAAGCTGGAGCAATATGTAGCCACCATCAAAAAACGGATCGATGCCAATTTTCATGAATTTGATGCCATGTTGCAACTTGAGTCCCAGGAAATGGAGCATTTAAAAAAGCGCTTTGGCCATACCGATTCCAATCTCCAACAGATTTCCCAAGAACTAGCCAGCAAAACTCAAGCGTTCAAACTTAAGCCGGAAGAATAGTACGTGTCTCCCCAATTGAGCCCAATTCCGGCAGCTAAGAAAGAGGCCTAAACACCTGCATTTAAGGTCTGGGTATACCGAATTAGACCAACTGGATTAGGTCATGTTTAGTATTTTTTAGGAAACTTTTATCCCGGAAGTTTTTGTTCAACACGGAGAATTCATGAAATACCTTTACAGGGATGTGACACTTTTGTGATAATTAACCTCTAGTTTTGAACCCAGAGGCTGATGCTATATGAAAAAAGTACTGATCATAGAAGATGATCCTAACCTTGTTAACCTTCTGAAAATTCATCTGAAGGATCTAGGGTGCGAAATCGAAACGGCATTTGATGGAGAGACCGGGCTAACCACAGCACTTGAAAGTATCAACGATTTGGTTATACTGGACATCATGCTTCCCAAGATTGACGGATTGGAAGTCTGCCGGCAGCTGCGGGCCGCCAAGAACCATACACCCATCCTGATGCTGACCGCCAGATCTGAAGAAATAGATAAAATATTGGGATTGGAAACTGGCGCAGACGATTACCTGACAAAGCCCTTCAGCGTGCGCGAGTTTATAGCGCGGGTTAAAGCCATATTTCGGCGGGCTAAGATGGACACAGAATCAGATCCAACCAATGAGCAATCAGTGATCTCCAACAAAGGGCTCATTATCGATAAGGGAAAAAGAAAGATCACCCTGAATGGAACACGTCTGGAACTTACGCCTAAAGAATTTGATCTGCTGGTATTATTGGCTTCAAATCCGGGGCATAGTTACACCCGAAACCGACTTCTGCGTTTGGTTTGGGGATATGAATTTGAGGGATATGAGCATACGGTAAACTCCCATATAAATCGACTACGAGCCAAAATTGAACCTGATCCCAATAAACCCACCTTTATTTTAACCACCTGGGGTGTGGGATACCGATTTAATGATGAATAGCCATGAGTAAAGTATTCAGCAGCTTGTATTGGAAAATTGCCGTGACCTTCCTGGCCCTGTTGGTGGTAATTGGCGGTGCTTATGTATTCATCACCATAGATACCGTCAAGATGTACTTTCAGGAAAAGAATCAACGGCTGCATGCCGACCTGGCGGAACACGTGGTGAAAGAGGTCAAGCCCTCGTTCAGTAACGGTCAGGTCAATGAGGCTTCCATGGATATGATCATGCACAGTATGATGGCCATCAACCCCAGTATTGAAGTTTATTTACTGGATAATTCAGGTCGTATCCTTAATTATGTAGCTCCCTATAAAAAGGTGAAATTGGAGCAAGTAGCGCTAGGGCCCATTAACCAATTTATTGAAACAAAAGGTCAGAAATTCATAACCGGCGATGACCCTCGTAATCCTGGAATAAGGAAAGAATTCTCCGCGGCGCCTATCTGGGAAAATGACCAGTTGGTAGGCTATGTATACGTGGTATTGGCCAGTGAGGAATATGATATGGCCGCCCAGGATCTGATAGGCGATTACATCATGAGATTAGGAGGGAAAACCATGCTGGTGACTCTGGTGACCACGTTTTTATTGGGTTTGACCATTTTTTGGTTTATCACCCGCTATCTGAACCAGATAATTGAGGTTGTAAAACGATTCAAAGAAGGAAACCTAGAGGAACGAATACCGGTCAAATCCAGTGGTGAACTAAAAGTGCTGGCCCTGACCTTCAATGAGATGGCGGAAAAGATCCTTAATAATATCGAGGACATCAAGGCCACCGAAAACTTGAGAAGAGAATTGGTTGCCAATGTTTCACACGATTTGCGAACACCGATCAGCATTATTCACGGGTACGTGGAAACACTGTTGATGAAAGAAAGCTCGCTAACGGACCAAGAACGCACACAGTATCTGAATACCGTGCTGGAAAGCACAGAACGTCTTAAGAAATTAGTAGCCGATCTTTTTGAACTTTCCAAACTGGAAGCCAAGGAGATCCAGCCT
This sequence comes from Cyclobacteriaceae bacterium, assembly GCA_029861825.1. Lineage (GTDB taxonomy): Bacteria > Bacteroidota > Bacteroidia > Cytophagales > Cyclobacteriaceae > JAJCYK01. The sequence continues at coordinate 500 of JAOTYN010000174.1, read as the reverse complement.
CATAAGGAACCCTTCTTTATCACGGAACTGATCCAGGACATCAGTCATAAACACAAGCTGATGGCCCAGGAGAAGAACATAACTATAGTGCCGGTGGTAGATAATAACACTCCTATGGTGAATGCCGATATATCCCTGATCGAGAGAGTCCTGCAAAATTTAATGGACAATGCCATCAAGTTCAGCAACGATGGCGGCATTATTACCATAGAAACTCATCAATTCGACGATGGCGTGGAAGTGAAAATCACCGACACCGGCAAAGGGATTCCTGAAGAAGACCTTCCTTATGTCTTTGATCGTTACTTCAATTTTTCAAAATCAAGCGTGGTGGCGGAAGATGGTAAAGAAGCGGCAAAGACCAGCTCCGGTCTAGGACTGGCCATTGTCAAGAAAATCCTGGAGATCCATGATGCTACCATAAAGCTTACCAGCAGGCTCAACAAAGGCAGTGCTTTTTCTTTTCGCCTACCGTTGCATCAATAAGCGGACTTTGAAAT
>JAOTYN010000591.1 GCA_029861825.1 Cyclobacteriaceae bacterium | reverse complement strand
ACCTTCCAGGCGGTTCCAAACGGGAATGGTAGGATCATATAAAAAAGCCCTGGTAAATTCTCCTATTTTTTTAATACCATTCATTGCTCTAAATTTTGCTTAGTTTGCCATAGGTAATCAAACATAATAGTGGCTGGACTAAAAGTGCTGGCCGCTACCGTGGCCGGCAGGAAACTGGCATATTCGGTGCCTTCAATCTGATCAGGCTCAATCGCTCTTAGCCGCGCCAGATCAAGGGTCTCACCCAGTGAATTGACCAAATGCTGCCAATCCCATGAACCCAAGAAAGTGGCCGGGGTCACCAGCAGCATACTCTGCGGGGGCTCATTATTAGGCTGGTCGTAATGAAAGCCTAATCCGGTGGTCTCCTTTTTGGCGGGGATTACCTCAGTCCACTCATCCACCAATAGACCGCATTGTTGGAAGGTGGGATCAAAAGCAGGCAAGTAGGCCGTGTACAACAATTTGTCGGATTCGATAACATAATCCTCCGGAAAGGACAATCCCAGCCAATTGTCATTTTCTATAAAGGGTATTTGGATGGCGCTTAAATCCAAAGGTGGACGATCCTTAAAACCTTCTGCTAAATGTATGGTGGTCTCCCAGGCACCTAGTTTTTCCCGAACCCGGGCCACCCCATAAAGCCATTCGTCCAACGGAAAATCCCGTTTTAAAGTGTTAATCTGATAATCAAAAAGCTGGGACTGTGCATTATAGGATTTGAGCAATTCTTCTCCTTGCTGGGGATCCAGATCAAACTCGGGGATCAACATAAAATCCTCCCCAAATAAGATAATAGAGGCTTCTTGCATCAAATTAGTTTGCTCAAGAGGAGTAGAGGTATCATAGGAGTCCAGCAAATCTTGAACTTTACCAGCGTTCTCTGACAATAGGATATGTAATTTTAGAGCGTGGTCATAGAACTCATCTGCAAACACCACAATCTGCCGTTCCTGCTGCTCAATATCTAAGGTTTCAGTATCGAAAGTATCTAAATTAGTTTTAAGGTTAGTAACGGCATTGACCATAGATTCAATGTCTGCAAAACTCAGGTTTAAGAAACCTTCAAACTCTCCGAACTTTATATCAAAATCCGACTTCTTATCAGTGACAATAGTTTGGTAAGTACTTATATCGGGAACAGGAATAGAGTAACTAGTACTTATGGTCCTTTCAGCTGCCTGTAAAATCTCCCGGCGCTGATCATCATCAGTTGCTCCTGGCAATTGCACGTTTATGAGTTTGTCATAAGCATCCAATTTCTCTAACCAGCGATTCTTGTATTCCAGAACCTGCTTTTGGATCCCTGAGTAAATGGCTCCTTTTCGATCGTAAATGTAACCGTAACCGGTTTGGGGGATTCCATACTTGTTTAATACTACCAGTTTGGTAATCAAGCTATTGGAGACTTCATCAATAGTGCCAACAATGGCAGTTTTGTTGCCCATTGTGACCGCTAGATCCTCAGGATCTATCAAAGGAGTTAAGGGATCCAGTATCTCAGACTTTAATTGGGATAGCAGCGGATCCAAAGTGTCTTTGGGTAACTTGATTCTGTTAATATCCACTAAACTATTAGCATCCTGGGCTTTGGAAGCTTCATTTTGTAAGGTAATATCAGAACCGCGCAGCGGTCGAGCTGATACAGTCAGGGTTCTTAATGGTTGGACCATTGCTGCCAGTTCAAACAAAGAGAGTACTCCCCCGTCAGGCAGCTCCCGATATCGTATTGAAATCTCGGCGTCTGCTCTGGGATTCTCGGTTTGATGAACGTGGTTTAATATATAGTCATCCAGTGCCGTAAGGTTCTTTTCACTTTCTACGTTCAGCATATACATCAAATCAATAGGCTGTAACCCTAGATCATCAAGAGTTACGGATACTTCGCTTTCGGCATTTGGCGGACTGTCATCATACACAGGTACTGTGTAGAACGCCTTACATCCAATCTGAGTTAATGGCGGGAATAGGTCCTTTAACCAGTGATTCAAAGCGGGCTCCGCCTGACTTCTGGGAGTGGATGCGGTGGCCGGGTCAATTCCGGATTGCAAATGAATGCCGAAACGATGATTTAAAGTTACGCCGCTGCCTGGTGATTGAATTACATCTGGAGTTTGTGGATAATTCCCTTTACTATAAGTATCCAGAGCACCGGAAGCCCGCTCATAATTCCCCTGTACTACCTGGTGCACACTCTCAGCCATGGC
>JAOTYN010000590.1 GCA_029861825.1 Cyclobacteriaceae bacterium | reverse complement strand
CCCTGGGTTCAGGTAACGGCCTGGCCCGTGATCTGGGGGTCCCCCTGGAAATTGAAAAAGCCCTGCAGGTCATGAATCACCATGCTATTAAGACTATTGACTGTGGAGCTACCGACGACGGTTACTTTTTCTGTACTGCCGGGGTGGGTTTCGACGCTTATATCAGCGAGAGGTTCACACAAAGCAAACACCGAGGCCTGATGGGTTATTTACGCAAGGTGGTGGAGGAATTTCTGATTTATGAAAACCAGGAATATCACGTGGAGCTTCCAGGCCAAGCACGCAGTTGTAAGGCCTTTTCCATAACCTTTGCCAACGCTGCACAATTTGGTAATAATGCCTTTATTTCTCCCCACGCAGACATTACCGATGGAAAGCTGGATATGTGTATCGTCAAGGATTACCCCAAACATTTGGGATTATCGCTGGGATTGAGGTTATTTAATCGCTCCATTCATAAAAGTCGCTATGTGGAGATCATTAGATTGGAGGAGGCGGTGATCAAATGCCCCCATAGCTGCGTATATCACATGGATGGGGAGGTTAAACAACTGGACGGCTCCGAACTAAAAGTAAAAGTAGTACCTCAAGCTTTAAGAGTGATGGTTCCCAAGGTCTGAAAGACTATTATCAAATGGAAGGTCCTAATCATACAAAAATACTACCCAGGATCCTTCAATCCATCGGTGGAGAAGAGGCCTTGAAATCACTAATAGCTTTGAATAATTCGGATTTTCAAAGCCTGATGCTGGAGGTGTACCGGGGACGGGCGGCACCTCAGACACCGCCTCAATTGCTTAAGGCCTATCAAGACAATCCCTTTGTAAGGCCCACGGACCTGGGCTATGATAAGATATTGGAATTTGACCAATGGCTATTGAACTATTTGCCGGAAAGTTTCGAGGTGCTGGAATTATCACCTATCAGTCCACTGGGCAGTTGCTCAACCCTGGCCACAGTACACCAGAACAAAGTTATCGGAGCCGGCAAGAATGCGGAAGTAGTAGCGGATGCTACCAATGTTATGGCTTTGGAATGTGCCATGCGCCGGCAAAAGTTATTAATCCGGGACCCTAAGGATTCTCAGACGGTGCATTTAGCATGCTCACATCGGCATATTCGGAATCAACCTTCGGCAGACAGCAGGCACACCCCTCATTTCAGGATCATGGGATTGTGTTCCGCGGGCCGCGATCAGGGCAATTACCAATTCGAAGTGGAAATGCTTTCGCTGCATATTGAATATTATCAAACACTATTTAAACAATTACAAACGCAGCACGATTTTGAAATTACCCTGAAAATTACTTTTTGGCCGGAGGTTCCCTCCCATACAGTGGATGTAGTGATGCAGAAGTTACAGGCGCGTTTGACGGACCAGGAATTCGAAATGTTCCCACAACGGTCCGGAGGTCAAAGCTACTATCCCAGAATGTGCTTCCGCATGGATGTCAAATTAGCCGACCAGGAAATAAATCTGGTGGATGGTGGATTCACCCCATGGACCAGTCATATGCTAAGCAATGGCAAGGAAAGACTGCTAATTAGTGGATTGGGCAGTGAATTGTTGATGAGAGTCCTAAAGCTATAGGGCCTTTTTGGGGTAATCGAAAAATAACAACCTACCGCTATGTTCGGTGATCTCCCCCCACTTGAGACAGGCAAACTCTATGCCTACCACACCGCATGTAGGCACGTTGTCAATATAATAATCGTATTCTTTCAGCTGATTGGCTATATCTGTGAATCCCGGATTATGACCCACCAGGATCACCGAATTCAACTTGTTGCTAAGGCCCTTGACCACATCCATTAGGGTATTCATACCCGCGTGGTAGATATCCTCAGATTGGACGATATCAGCAACCGGAAAATCCAGCGCTGCCGCTATTTCCCGGGCAGTAGCTATGGCACGATTAGCTGGGCTGGAAATGATAGCATCAATGCTTAAACCCTTAGAGGCCAACCTCAAACCCATTCTGGGGGCATCCCGCTCTCCCCTCTTATTCAAGGGCCGGTCGAAATCAGAAAGTTCCGGAAAATCCCAGCTTGATTTGGCGTGTCGTACCAGGTATAAGTACTTCATATATAATAGGTAATGGAATACAAAGTTAGCCTTTTTTTTATTATGAATAATGTTAAAGTAAAGTTCTTTAATGAAGGCAAAGGCTATGGTTTTATTATCGATGACGGAACTCAAAATGAAATTT
>JAOTYN010000173.1 GCA_029861825.1 Cyclobacteriaceae bacterium | reverse complement strand
AATTTAAATATGGGTGGGTGGGGGGTGCCCCTGAAAAAATAGTCAACTGATCAACCAACGTCCATCAAGATCGGATCCTTAGGAGCTTTAGGATGCCTCTAGCCAGTTTTTTTTCTTTTTCCCAGAAAAATTGAAACTGACCGAACAAAAACCCATAGCCCAGTAGCAACAATTGGTAAAGTGGGAAAACCAATACCAGGTAGCTCACGGTTTTTAGCCAACCGCTGGCGTCCTGGATGCCCAAGAATTGAAAGATCAAGGGCCTGATAAACACTACCGTGAAACCGGTAGCGGCAAATACTATTAAAATCACCACCACTTGCCACAGGCTCTTTAGGCCCCACTTTTCTTTCATGCGCTCTAAAAAGGGCTTTTTGGTTTTCTGCGGATTTTGCTCTTCCATAACTGAATTTTCAATAGTGCAACTTAGCCATTACCTGGTAATGTACGGTATCTTTGAAAACTAATTTGTGATAACCCGCCACGCTATAACTATTGAGCAAATAACCATTTTCCGATTTTTCAAGGTCCATTCGCACCAAGCGTTTACTGCTGTAAAGAACATTTTCCTCTCGGTAATCCGACTCCCAAGAGGTGATTTTTCCTTCACTATCATAGTATACTTTCATTGATCGCACTCCAAGTTGCTTGGGATCACGCAGCTGGTACTGGTCAAACCGGTTGCCTGCCTCATCAGTACCTTTGCTGGTGGTATAGGCATCGCGTAAAACCGGCTTGTTGATATCATGGTCCCTAAAAACGATGAATTCATGGGCCCAAAAGGCGCTGTCTTTAGAGGATTCGGAATTCATGATTTCGCCTCGGTCATCCATAGAGAGGTTTTTCTCCAGGTCACAGGGGAGATCCTTAAGCGTTGCTATTTGCTGCTCAATAAAGCCGTTCACATCAAAGTAAACCAAGTCGGTTTGCCGGTTCTCCTGCTGGCACGACAGGCCCAGTAGTAAGCCGCAAATAATTAGCTGGTTAGAAGCCCATTTTAAAGCAGGCATTCCCCGGTCATTTCCTGTGGCACATCAATACCCATTAAAGTTAAGATGGTAGGTGCCAAGTCACCTAGTTTGCCATCTTTAATAGGTTTACGATATTCATTATCCATCAAAATGCAGGGCACTAGATTAGTGGTGTGCGCAGTATTGGGTGTGCCGTCCTCATTGATCATGTAGTCGGAATTGCCATGATCGGCAATGATCAATATTGCATAATCACTTTTAAGCGCTGCTTCTGCTACTCTTTGAGCACAATGGTCGACCGTTTCACAAGCCTTAACTGCTGCCTCAAAAATACCGGTATGGCCTACCATATCCGGATTGGCAAAATTCAAACAAACAAAGTCTGCAGCTTTTTGCTGTAGTTTAGGAATAATGGCTTCGGTTATGTCCTCAGCGCTCATTTCAGGCTGCAGGTCGTAGGTAGCTACCTTAGGCGATGGGCAAAGAATACGCTCCTCACCCGCAAAGGGCTCTTCTCTCCCACCGGAAAAGAAAAAAGTCACATGTGGATATTTCTCTGTTTCGGCAATACGGATTTGGGTGGCGCCAATTTTGCACAACACTTCGCCCAAGGTATTCTCCAGATTGTCCTTCTCGAACAATACTTTCACGCCTTCAAAGGTCTGATCATAATTGGTAAAGGTGAGATAATTAAGGTCCAATGTAGACATGCCATGGTCGGGCAAATCTTTTTGGGTTAGCACCTGGGTGATTTGCCTGCCACGGTCCGTCCTAAAATTAAAACAGACTACAGTGTCACCATCTTTAATTGTAGCTGCCGGCTGACCCTCGTCATTGGTTGCCACCAGCGGTTCTAGGAACTCATCGGTGATTCCTGCCTCGTATGATCGACCAATACCTTCCACCAAGTGAGCTACTCTCTCACCTGCGCCTTGCACTAATAGGTCGTAGGCCCGCTTTACCCGTTCCCATCTCTGATCGCGATCCATGGCGTAATACCGGCCAATCACTGAAGCCAATTTCCCGCCTTTTTCCCTTAGGAACTTCTCCAGATCTGTGATGAATTTTATTCCACTTTGAGGATCACAATCGCGGCCATCCGTAAAAGCGTGAACGAAAAGATTATCTGCCAATCCTTGTTCTTGAGCCGCTTGGCATATTCCTTTTAAATGATCAATATGAGAATGAACTCCGCCATCCGAAACCAAACCAATCAAGTGGAGGTTTTTACCAGACTTTTTGACATAATCAAAGGCCGATTGCAATGTAGGATTACCAGCAAGGGTACCGTCTTCAACTGCTTTATTTATTTTCACCAAATCCTGATAAACAATTCTACCGGCCCCAATATTCATGTGGCCCACCTCTGAATTTCCCATCTGGCCTTGGGGGAGTCCAACAGCTAAACCACTAGCATTCAATCTACTATGTGGATATTTGGACCATGCATCGTCCATAAATGGCGTCTCTGCGTGGTATATGGCTGAAACCTCCGGATCTTTGCCCAGTCCCCAACCGTCCAGTATCATCAACAAAACTCGTTTCATAGCTGCAAATATAAATATTCAAAGCCTAGGTTTGTAACTGATATTAGATTGTATTAATTTAAATTTGCAGTTAAACCGCAGTAATGAGGTTTGATCTTTTTTGGCATAGTTTTGGAGATATGCATGGTGAAATTAGTTGAATTATGCTCAAGAATAGGATATTAACGTATTTTTCACTCTTAATATTTGGTTGCTTTTTAGCCACAAGCACGCCTGTGGTGGCTCAAAGTGAAGTGATCAACAATGTGAGATCTGCCATTAAGGCAGGTAGCTCTAAGGAGTTGTCCAAGTACCTGAGTGAAATGGTATCTCTTAAAATAGAGGGGGTTCAGTCCAACTATAGCAAAACCCAGGCAGAGTATGTATTGAAAGATTTTTTTGGCAAATACCGGCCCAGTGATTTTCAATATGTTCATCAGGGTGCTTCAGAAGGAGGACTGAAATACGCCATTGGCCGCTATAGTTATGAAGGTGGATCATTTAGAGTAGTGCTGCGATCCAAAAACCTGGAGGGCGGCTACAAAGTAAGCAGTCTTGATTTTACTAAAGAATAGTACTAGAAAAATTATCTGATAAAAAGGCTCAAGTTTGAGCCTTTTTTTATTTTAGCGGAAATGAATGAGCTGAAATACCTCACAGATGCTGCTTTGGACGACTTTATCTGCACCGCCTTAAAAGAGGATGTGGGCGACGGTGATCACAGCAGCCTGGCTTCTATTCCTGCAGAAACCCAAAATCGTGCGAAACTGATCATTAAAGACCAAGGCATTATTGCCGGATTGGAATTAGCACGAAGGATCTTCCATACCGTCGACCCGGAATTGCAGGTACAATTATCATTGTCGGACGGTGAAGACGTTGCACATGGCGACATTGGTCTGTATGTAGAAGGTAAGGCCCGCTCCATTCTTACTTCGGAAAGACTGGTGCTAAACTGTCTACAGCGCATGAGCGGGATCGCTACCTATACCCGCTACCTCAAATCCCTGATCTCTCATACCCCGGCACAGCTACTGGATACCCGGAAGACCACCCCTAATTTTCGTTTGCTGGAAAAGTGGGCAGTAGCCATAGGAGGCGGAACCAATCACCGCTTTGGGTTGTACGATATGATCATGCTAAAAGACAATCATATTGACTATGCCGGAGGTATCGGGAAAGCCATCGCCGCCACTCAAGACTACCTGAAGTCTCATCATTTGGATCTTAAAATCGAAATTGAAACCCGCAATCTACAGGAGGTAAGGCAAGTACTTGATGTGGGTGGGATCCATCGCATTATGTTGGATAATATGAGCATTGAAGATATGACCGCCGCGGTACAGTTGATAGGGCGAAAATATCAAACAGAAGCCTCTGGTGGAATAAATGAAAATACAATAGCCCAGGTGGCTGCTACCGGTGTAGATTTCATTTCCGTGGGAGCTCTGACCCACTCTGTTAAGAGTCTTGACATAAGCTTAAAAGCAGACCCCTCCAAATAGTTTTCTCAACTTTTCTGGACCATAGGTTTTTTACTATATTTGGAGCCCAGTTTACTTCCGCAAGCGTATGATCGTTAAGACAAAAAAATATAAACTCCCTACCGGTACCTATATAAGAATGGGTCTGACCAATATTCTTAAGGAACAATGGTGGGTTTTCTTAATTTATTTGGTCCTTTGCGGCATGTATTTTGTACTTCCCTCTCACTGGTGGATTACCGGGGCCTCCATCGCCCTGGTGCTTTATGTGCTATTTTGGGTGATTCAATTTGCTGGAATCCCCCAGCTTGAGCAGAACAAAGTCCTTTTTGAGAAACTTGGTTACGAAATCGACAGCCGCCAGATCATGGTAAAAGTTAGCAGCAAGCAAGGAATGCCCATTACTTGGGACATGATCAAACGAGCCACCGTGGCTAAGGATTATTTCCTGTTGGTGGTTTCCAAAGCGCAGTTGATCCACTTGCCTTTTCGCATCTTCAATAATGAAAACCAGATAAAGTTTGTGGAGACCATCCTGCGACGCAAAGGCTTGGTAAAATGATTCATACTCTAAACTTGGGGTAGTAGCGTAGCAGAACCACACCGGACAACAAGGTATAACCGGCCATCACATAATAGGCATAGGTGATATTCTCACCCTGGGCGAAAAAAGCCAGTGAAAAGACCAAAATAAAGCTGGTGCGCATGATCAGGTTCAAAACGCTAAAAACACTGTTCACCCGGCCAATTACCTGGTTGGGGATATGATCGAACAAGTAACTTACTCTTAAGATGCGAGTGCCGGCATTGGCAAATCCAATTAGAAATCCCACTGTAAAGTAATAGGGCACAGACTTTATCAGCGCACACATGGTCAGCAACAGGGTAGTCAAAAACATAAAAAAAATGATCACCTTAACTTTGGGCCATCGCTGTGTCCACCGTCCTATAAAGATCCCGGCCATTAAAGCACCCACGCCATAAAGCATTTCCATACCCCCGAAGACTTCACCTCCCACCTTCAGAAAATGGGTGATGTACATAGGCATAACGGTGAATAAACTCACCAGTAAAATCACAAAAATGGAATGAGTAAAGAAGCCGAATAGAAACACTGTAGGATGGTCCTTCAAAAATTTGAATCCCGTTTTCAATCTGGAAACCAAAGGGCTCCGATCGACCTTAAATACTTTATCCGGAATGTACCGTATAAAGGAGATCAAAAATACTGACATGAAGTAGGTAATGCCATCCAAGGTAAAGATCTCGTAAATTTCCCAGGCTTCAATGGTTATATGACCTATCAACGGCAAGTGGGCGTCTACTCCTTCCAATAAAACCACGGCCATGGCGCCGGCCATCACATTGGAAGCCTGTCCCACAATCTCAATATAGCTGGTAGCTCGGGTGTAATGTTTGGGAAGACTTATTTCTTGAACAAAAGCATATAAATTGGGATAGTGCATACGATAACCAAACACGGTAATGGTAAACACCAGCACGATAAGCGGCAAAGGTAGGCTTCCCTGAAGCCAACCGGCCCCTGCCACTAGCAATAGGAGGGTACCTTCTACAATGTTGGTGGATAAAAACAACCCCCGCCGGTTAAAGCGATCTACCAGAGTACCAGCGAATAGTCCCCAAAAAATGGTAGCAAAAGTTATGACCGCAAAGATGATATTAAACTGTGAGGAAATCCCTCTTTGGGCGAAATACCAGGGTATGGCCAACATGGAAACTCCCTGGGCAAAACCGGAAATGGCATTGGCTGCGAATAGTAATGCAAGAGCCTTTGGGTTTTTCAATTATTCGTAAATTGCCTGGGAATTATCCTGAACTAATAGGTTTGTAATATAGTCCAAATGGGCAAGACAGCAAAGGAGGAGGAGTACCGCAAAAATGCCAAGTTAAAGGCAGCCCGCTACTGTGCTTACCGGGAACGTACCCAGAGAGAAGTCAGAGAGAAACTACACAGCTATGGTCTTGGTTGGGACGCGGCTGAAGAGGTAATTTCTGAGCTGATCACTGAGGGGTTTATCAATGAGGAACGATTTGCCATAGCCTACGCCGGCGGTAAATTCCGACTGAAAAAATGGGGCAAGCTAAAAATCCAGCAGGGGCTTGAATCACATGGACTCACCACTTACTGCATCAAAAAAGCGCTGGGCTCCATTGAGGATCCCGACTATCATCAAACTCTTAGGAAATTGATATCAGAGAAATGGAGTAAACTAGAAATCGACGACCTGTTTGTACGCCGGCATAAGGCCGCCCAGTATGTAATGTCTAAAGGGTATGAGCCGGATCTTATTTGGAAAATACTAAAAGAGCCTATTGGGGAGTGATCTTCACCTTGGTAATATCATAAACTAAAATCACCTTTTTCTGGGAAAGCTGCTCCAGCAATGGTTTCAAGACCAATTCGGCATTTTCCTTGGTCTGATCCAAGATACCTGAATTCAAGGCCGACTCCAGGATCTGGTTTTCCGCACTCTTGTAAGCTCTCTCTATAAAGCTCTTTTCGCTAGTAAATAGGCCAGTCTCCAAAGCATAGACCCGGGTCTTTTCCAAGTCCAATTTGAAATAACAAATTTCTGGAGCCGGTAATTGAACCAACAGGGTATCCCCTGCCACCTGCAGATCCTTCACTTCCATCTTGGTAAGGTCCAGACAGCCCACAGCTTCACCGTTGGAGATCAATACCGCCTTGGAATCACCTTCCAATTTAAACAGACTATAAAAATCACGGCCTACCTTTTGGATCTCGGTGATCTCCTGAAAATGATACTTGGTTAGTTCCAGTTTTCCCAGTTCCTCCATACGCTCCAATACCAGGGTTTGAATTATGGTTTCGCTGGTTTGAGCTTGGGGCATAAAGTTTATGGCGGACCAATTGTTCCACACCAAGTAGCCGCAAAGGGCTAAAAACACCCAGGGGAATAACCAAAAAATGATCTTTAATGTACGCATATTAACTGTTTTGAGTGCCTGTTATGACCTTCTTACCTATCCACCGACCGGTTCTTTTTTATACTGGATATTTCACAAGCTATAGCAATTCTAATTAAGATTATGCTAGTCGGCAAATATCCTAAGATGATGTTCTATAAGGTAAGTTAGCATTACTCCATGCTCCTTTAAAATTTTAATGTCTAATTTAGGAAAAAGATAGTAGTTTTAGTTTGCCATGATCTCCAACCTGCAGGATAGCCTTAATCTCATGTCGAAATTCACTCCCCGTAGGGGTGTTAATGCTCTGCGCTTGCTCTCCAGTTACTATTATTCCAAGTGGACCAAGCAGAGCCGGCAATGGGGACTGCCCTTAAGTGTGTCCATCGAGCCTACCACCAGCTGCAATTTGAGGTGTCCGGAATGCCCCAGTGGGCTGAGGAACTTTACCCGCCCCACCGGGATGCTCTCTCTGGAGCTTTTCCAACAAACCCTGGATCAGCTGGCTCCGTCATTGTGGTATTTACTATTATATTTTCAAGGCGAGCCTTATCTACATCCTCAGTTTTACGACCTGGTAAAGGCTGCTGCCGATAAAAAGATTTATACCGCCACTTCTACCAACGGTCATTTCCTAAATTCAGACAATGCCCGCAAGACGGTGGAGTCTGGTTTGGACCGATTGATCATATCTATTGACGGTACCACCCAAGAAACCTATGAAAGTTATCGCATCGGCGGTAAGTTGGAACGCGTACTGGAAGGAACCCGGCAGATCGTAGCTTGGAAAAAGAAGCTAAGGTCGCGCACGCCTCACCTTATTTTTCAGTTTCTGGTAGTGAAACCCAATGAACACCAGATCGAAGAGGTTAAAGCTCTGGCTAAAGAACTGCAGGTAGATGCGGTAGGATTTAAAACGGCGCAGATATACGACTATGTGCAGGGTTCACCCCTGATCCCTGAAAACGATAAATACTCCCGCTATCGAGCCCAGGCTGATGGAACTTACAGCTTAAAAAACCGTATGCTCAACCATTGTTGGAAAATGTGGCATAGTTGTGTAATCACCTGGGACGGGCAGGTGGTGCCTTGCTGTTTTGACAAAGATGCCCATCATGTGTTGGGTGATATGAATAAACAGTCGTTCAAAGATTTGTGGTTTAGTACTCCTTATGACCGTTTCCGGCAACAATTGATACACGCCCGGGAGCAAGTGGATATGTGCCGCAACTGTACCGAAGGCACTCGAGTTTGGGCTTGATCACTACCAGTGTTCTTGGATGATCTCCAATAATTCGCCGTGTACCTGGTTGGCCGCCAGAATCTCACGTCC
>JAOTYN010000172.1 GCA_029861825.1 Cyclobacteriaceae bacterium | reverse complement strand
GACCGGTAGTAAGTGGACCGTCTACCCTGCATGAGGCAGGCAGACGGGGTCCGTGCACCATGGATCATCTACCGTTCCAGCTCTCAATATTTCATTTCATTTGAAGCTATTGGCGGACGTCAAAAACATATTTTGCTCAATCCCAACCACCGACATCCTTACTTTGTAACTTAAATATGGGTGGGTGGGGGGCACCCCAGGTTTTGGTTCGCAAATTATTCTTGGCAAGTCAAATCCAAATAGACCCTTTACCTTACACGTCTACCGTCTATCTGCCTGCCGGTCTCCGGAAGGCAGAGCGTATGGCGACGGTCCGCAGGCAGATGTTCACCGTCTACCGTCTACCGTTTACCGTCAAACATTGACTTCTTGCTCTGATATTAGTACTTTCAATCCAAGAGTAAAATCATCTTGTAAACAGCCACTTATCAAAGGAAATTGAACCATACTAAAATGAAATCAAAGCTCACCTTTCTATTAATTCTCTGTTCTTTGTGCTGCCTGGATCAGTTCGGGCAACGAAGAAGTAGATCTGCAACACCTGCCAAACTTCCTATGAACGATAGCACCTTCATAGGATTAGAGCTAAGAAATATTGGCCCTGCTTTCATGTCCGGCCGTATTGCTGATATTGCTATTCATCCAACGGACGACAATGTCTGGTATGTAGCGGTAGGATCCGGAGGGGTTTGGAAAACCGTTAACGCCGGAACCACCTGGATACCTATTTTTGACAAGCAAAGCTCCTACTCCATAGGTTGTGTAACCATTGATCCTAATAACCCTCACGTGGTTTGGGTAGGTACTGGGGAGAATATTGGTGGCAGACATGTAGGTTATGGTGACGGCATTTACCGCAGTGAAGACGGTGGGCGCAATTGGAAAAACATGGGACTGCAGTCATCGGAACACATATCTGAGATCCTAGTTCATCCACAGAACTCACAAGTGGTAATGGTAGCGGTACAGGGACCGCTGTGGACTCCGGGAGGTCAACGAGGGTTTTACAAATCTACCGATGGCGGCAAAAATTGGCGCCGCACCCTGGGTGACGAACAATGGGTGGGGGTAACCGACATCGCCATGGATCCTCGTAATCCGGACTTGATCTATGCGGCCACTTGGCAACGTCACCGAACAGTAGCAGCATACATGGGAGGTGGGCCCGGCAGTGGGCTACACCGCAGCACTGATGGGGGTGAAACCTGGACCAAACTTACAGAAGGACTACCCAAATCGCATATGGGTAAAATTGGCATCGCCATATCTCCCCAGAAGCCAGATATCATTTATGCGGCTATTGAACTGGATCGCACCAAGGGAGGCGTATACCGATCAACAGATCGTGGCAGTACTTGGGAAAAACGGTCTGATGCGGTGTCAGGAGCAACCGGACCTCACTACTATCAGGAGCTTTATGCTTCTCCTCATAAATTTGGTCGGCTATATTTAATGGATGCCTGGATGCAAACCTCCGAAGATGGCGGGAAAACCTTTACCCGGGTGAACCGCGACCATAAACACGGCGACAACCATGCCATAGCTTTCCGGGCCGATGACCCAGATTATTTATTGGTGGGGACCGATGGAGGCTTGTATGAAAGCTTTGACTTAGCTAAGAATTGGCGATTCATGGAAAACCTCCCCGTAACCCAATACTACAAAGTGGCTCTGGACGATACGGAACCGTTTTATAATATATATGGAGGTACTCAGGACAACAGTACTCAAGGTGGTCCTTCCCGTACGGATAACCTGCATGGTATCCAAAATTCAGATTGGAAGATCGTTTTGAACTGGGACGGGCATCAACCGGCTACTGAACCTGGAAACCCCGACATTATGTATGCGGAACGGCAGCAAGGAAACCTGTCACGGGTCGACCTTACCACTGGCGAAGTGGTAGACATTCAGCCTCAACCCGATATGGGCGATCCTCATGAGCGGTATAACTGGGATGCTCCTATTCTGGTGAGCCCCCACTCCCCTACTAGAATCTATTTCGCCTCTTACCGGGTATGGCAGTCCGACGATCGGGGGGATAGCTGGCGGGCCATTTCAGGAGATCTTACCCGCAATCAAGATCGTTTTACGCTGCCTATCATGGGGCGGACTCAAAGCTGGGATGCTGCCTGGGATGTGGGTGCTATGTCCAATTACAATACCATTACCTCCCTGGCAGAATCGCCCTTGCAAGAGGGCTTGGTCTATGCAGGAACAGACGATGGAATTATCCAGGTTACGGAAAATGGCGGGCAAAGCTGGCGCAAAGTGGAAGCGGGTTCCATCCCCGGTATACCATCTACCGCCTTTGTGAATGACATTAAAGCCGACCTCCATGACGCCAATACCGTGTATGCAGCATTGGACAATCACAAGTATGGAGACTTCCGCCCTATGTTGGTTAAAAGCTCGGACCGGGGTCGAACCTGGACTTCAATCCGGGGTAACTTACCGGATCGCACATTAGTCTGGCGTCTGGTGCAAGATCATATTGATCCCCAGTTGATGTTCACCGCCACAGAGTTTGGCATTTATTTCACAGTTGATGGAGGCGCGCAATGGACTATGTTAAAGGGTGGAGTGCCAACCATCAGCTTTAGGGACCTTGCTATCCACAAAAGGGAAAATGATTTGGTGGGAGCATCTTTTGGTAGGGGATTCTATGTTTTGGACGACTATAGTGCGTTGCGCAATATTTCACAACAACAACTTCAGGCCGAATCTACTCTGTTTCCGGTTCGTAAAGCCTGGTGGTATGTGCCCCGGCCTCATCTGAGTTTTGATGACCAGAAAGGGTCACAAGGCGCATCGCATTATGTGGCACCAAACCCTGATTTCGGGGCCACTTTTACCTACTACTTAAAAGATGGGTTGAAATCTCAAAAGGCACTACGCCAAGAAAGAGAAAAAACTCTGCATAAACGCAACGCCAATATTCCCTTTCCCGGCTGGGAGGCTTTGGAAGCGGAACGTCGGGAACAAGACCCTCATGTTTGGCTCACCGTTTCCAATACTCAAGGAGAGGTGATAAGACGAGTGAAGGGTTCGGCAAAAAAGGGTATGAACCGGGTGAGCTGGGACCTGCGATATCCCATCCCGGACGCGGTAGATCTAGACCAAAAGCCAGGACTATTTGATGAAGAACCCCAAGGATTGTTAGCTCCTCCGGGTACCTATACCGTTACCCTGTCCAAGCAGGTTAACGGCATAATCACGGATCTTTCTCAACCTCAATCTTTTGAAGTAGTACCCTTGCGTAAGGGAGCCCTGGAAACCGCAGATACTCAAGCCGCTCTGGCCTTCTATCGGGAATATGAATCGGCCTACAGGATGAACTCAGCATTCTCTTTAGCCTTGAAAAACGCCCTGTCCAAAATAAAGGGTATGGAATTAGCGCTGGCCCGGTCAAATAGCAGTCCTGGGGAACTGGACAACCGATTGCACGATCTAAAGACCTCATTCTACGATCTTGATATGAAATATTCTGGAAATAAGGCCCGCCAGGAACCAGGAGAAAAGGTTGACCCCACCATCGGAGGGCGCTTGTTTGCAATCAACCAGGGGATCACCCGATCCACTTACGGCCCAACTGGATTTCATAAAAAGAACCTACAAATTATTAATGTTGAGTTGAAGGAATATCGTACAGAACTGGCTACCCTGCTTTCAGAGATGCAAGCCATGTCACAAGCCTTAATTGAGGCAGGCGCCCCTTGGGTTGAAGGCACTAACATGCCTCCTGTGGGACCTAAGGAATAATATAATCGGGCAGTCCGAAAGAAACTTTAAGACTGCCTGATTCCTATTATACAAACTTATAACCGTGGCGGCTTAACGGTAAACTGCGGATTCGAGTACCCGATCCCGCAAATATAGCGTTGGTCAAAGCCGGAGCGATAGGTGGCGTACCGGGTTCCCCCACTCCTCCGGGATATTCATCCACTTCCATGATATGGGTGATGATCTCAGGCATGGTATTCATTTTCACCATTTGGTAATTAGGAAAGTTATTCTGCACAATCTTACCCTCTTTTACATGAACCGCACCATAAAGAGCAGCAGTGAGTCCATACACAATACCACTCTGCATTTGAGTTTCAATGATACCGGGATTTACGGTACGGCCACAGTCGATCACACAGTAAACCCTTTCCAGTTTAATATTTTTTCCGTGTAAAGAGATCTCCGCTACTTCTCCAACAATGGAACCAAAGGATTCATGAAGAGCCATGCCCCGGAATTGTCCTTCCGCTAAAGGTTGTGACCAATTGCTTATCTCAGCCAGTTTATCCAATACTGCCCGGAAACGGGGAGCGTCTGCCAGCATTTCACGTCTCAACTCATAAGGATCTCGATTAATGGCGTGTGCACATTCATCCATAAAGCTTTCTGCAAAGAAAGCATTCTGACTATGCCCCACGCTACGCCAGGTACCTACGCGCATCGGAAGGTCCATGGTAGTAAGGTCGGTGTAAGCAGCAGTCATCTTATAAGGCAAGTTGCGCAGTCCTTCGGTGGATGAAGGATCATCTTCATTCTTCATGGGCATCATAGGCACATTGCGACCCAGTAACCCCGCCAGAGCCCCTTGCGTAGCTACTTTTTTCTTCCATCCATTTACCTCACCCTTACCCAGTCCGGCTTTTAAATTAGCTACTACCGCCGGTCTGTAAAAGTCATTGCGCATGTCCTCTTCGCGGGTGTAGACCAGTTGAATAGGCACACCTGGGAATTCCTTGGCCACTTTGGCTGCCTTTAAGACGAAATCTGTTTCCCCCCTACGCCCAAATCCGCCGCCCAGATAGGTAGTGTGACAGATGATATTATCTTTCGCTATCCCCGCACCTTCAGAAACCCCATTGAGGATGAAGGTACTGCTCTGGTTCCCGGTCCAACACTCTGCCCTTTCTCCGTCCACCAGTACCGTACAATTCAGGGGTTCCATGCAAGCATGGGCCAAATAAGGCACCTCATAAGAAGCTTCAATAATTTGTTCGGATTCATCAAGCACTGTAGTAATATTTCCTTGATCCTCCCAGATTTTAGAAGGTTCACCAGATAAAGAGGCCGTCAGGGTCTTGATGGCATCAACAGGAACAGGGTTGTCTTCTTGTACTTTTAGTCGATCCGCCGCTTGACGAGCATGCCAGGTGGTTTCTCCCACCACCACTACACCTTCCTCGATCTGTACCACCCCGGCAATTCCCGGCATACCTTCTATCTCCGACTTATTGTCAACGGAGGTAATGGTGCCTCCAACCTGCGACGGGTGCTTTATCACGCCATATTTTAAGTTATCCGGACGAACATCCAAACCGAATATGGCACTGCCATTAACCTTTTCAGGAACATCCAGGCGATTTATGGCCTTCCCTACCAAGCGAAACTCAGACCGGTCCTTTAGAGGGGGATTTTTGGGGGCCTTTTGTTGGGCGGCTTCAGAAGCCAGCTCCCCATAGCTGAATTTTTCCTGGTTATCCCGGTTTATTACAAAACCTGTATCCGCATAGCATTGAGCAGTGCTAACACCCCATCGTTTGGCTGCCGCCGCCAACAGCATTTCTCTGGCCATGGCACCCACCACCCGCAAATGATCATAAGCATCCCGCACGCTAGTGCTACCACCAGTAATAATATTGGGAATAAAAGCAAAGACCTTTTGCATCATGGTCAACTTGCCGTCAATGGCCCTGGGTTTCTCTTCTGCCATGAACAGGTTGGCGTAAGGACCTTCAGGCTGAGGATGTACCACTCTTATCTGGTCCATTTCCACCTCCAACTCCTCAGCTATTAGCATGGGTAAGGCAGTGTATACTCCCTGTCCCATTTCCGTTTTAGATATAGCCAGAGTTACCGTATTATCAGCAGCTATGCGCACGAATGCATTAAGAGATTCCCCTTCTCCCATACCCAGACCACTGTATTTAACAATCCTTTTATTCATATAGGTGAGTCCGCCTACGCCTACTAGCAAGCCTCCGCCTACAATACCTCCGGTTATAATAAATCCTCTTCTTTTCATGATTGATCTGCTTGGTCAGTAGTGGTTTCAAGTGATTCCATTCTATACTTCGCCGCTGTTTTGATAGCTGCTCGCGCACGTTGGTAAGTCCCACATCTACAGATATTGGTGATCTTCTGGTCAATATCTTCATCAGTGGGTTCCGGATTTTCATGGAGTAAGGCCTCAACTGCCAGAATCATGCCCGACTGGCAATAGCCACATTGAGGCACTTGGTGATCGATCCAGGCCTTTTGAACAGCGCTGAGGTCTTCACCGGCAATACCCTCTATAGTCACAATTTCTTTACCTTCAGCCGATGAAACCGGATACAGGCAACTTCGGGTAGGCTGGCCGTCAACATGAACAGTACAGGCACCACAAGCGGCCACACCACAGCCATATTTGGTACCGGTCATATTCAGGAGGTCTCTCAAAACCCACAGCAGAGGCATTTGAGGGTCAGCGGTTACCTGATGCTCTTTTCCATTAATTTTTAATACCATATCAGTTCGATTAGATTCTTATTGAAATTAAACTTTTCATCAATACTATCAAAGATAGGGAGGCTCGGTCTATGAATATTCATATTTCATCTTCAAAAGTTTTGTACATAGGGATCACTTGTAGCACAAGTCCGTTTTCCATAATATGATCTACCTGTACGCCTGCGGTATATCCGCATACCTCGTATAACCTTTTACCAGGCAGCGTTGCACCCAACTCTAGGTTCTTAAAACCAGCCTCACGAGCACATTGTTCACAATGATCCAGCAATTTCTTACCCAGGCCTTGACGCGCAAAATCAGGATGTACAAAGAAGGCACGGATCTTGGCGGCTTCTATAGAAGGATCCAGGCGTCGTGGATCGCGGTCGGCTAACTGATCGTTACCAAATAAAGTAGCCCTGAAACTCCAACCCCCGCAAGCCACCATTCGACCTGTGTTGGTTTCCACAACGAAATAGGTTTGATCATTAATAAGTTGGGTATCTACACCAAAAACTCCCATTAAGGCGGCTTCCACTTGCTCATAAGTGTAGTCACCCTTACTTAGGCTGTGGGCGGAAAGGCTTATCAGATCTCGTAAGGACTCAATGTCGGAATCCTCAGCCGCTCTTATCCGGTATTGCATACTTTGACTCTTTTAAGGTCAATGTACAAAATCACATAATGTACTGCCAATGGGGGAACCATCGGGCATAGTTATGGCTTTGGGCTTGTCAATAGAACCGGGGTGCTCCCGCCATTGTTTCAAACGATCCAAAGCGTATGCGTAATGTGCTTTCTGAGATCTGTTTTTAGCTTTAAGATGAGCATTGGATATCCAGGATCGCAAAGAGCTCAGCTCCTGAGAGGTAATGGCTCTGGCCTGCACGGAGGCCGATTCATCCACTGCTAGCTGCAGCATCCTTTCCAGACACAGTTGTGATACCATTCTGGAGATGGACTGATGATAAGGGTCCCCATACTCTTTTTTCCAGGTATCTTGTATCAAGGCCGCAAGTACCTCCTGCAGACCTGGTAATGTTTCGCCATAGGATGCTTGATCAGCCAGACGGGTAGCCCGCTGCCCGTTAAGTAAAATGTCTAAATTGGTCCCCGCTAAGCTTTCCGCAGCAGCCATAGGATCGAAGGTAACTCCGGTGCGGGTTTGAAAACTCTCCCGTCCCCTATGATGGGCCGGAGGTTTGGGGGGAAGTAACGATCGGACGTGTTGTGGAATAGCCAAGAATTCTGGTTTCAAGGTTTTCAATACTAGGTTCATAGCCCTTTGCTGATCCTCGGCTGAAACCGGCTTCCAGATCTCCTGATTATCACCTCGGTGAGCATAGTTGTAATAAACTCCTCCGATTGATTTAATGACTGCTTCGGATTGATACCGATGCATGAGATACACCGGCACCAGCACTTCTTCCAAGGTTGACCAGGAAGCACCAATAGGAATATTGGCCGCTCCGAAACGGCTTAAGGCATGATCCCGCAATTTCAACAATCGTTCCAATTCCTCAATGGCATCGTCATGGTTATCCCACAAGTGAGCCTGAGGATGGGCGCTTCCATGCGGCCGGGAATCACGATCTGTGATATAGTGTAATCCAGCGGCAATATTTCCCTTTATTATTTGTTGAAGTTCCGCCTTAACGTCTGTTCCCTGAGGAAAATCCTGATATCCATACATTACTGTGCGGATATCCCAGGCTCCAATTTTTTGATCGTATGCTTGTGAGAAATCCACTTTTCCTTCTTTCAGCGTGATCAGTGGATGC
>JAOTYN010000171.1 GCA_029861825.1 Cyclobacteriaceae bacterium | reverse complement strand
GTCTACGAATGGAACTACCAAAAGCAGTTGCTGGCTATTAAGATACAGGAGCAGAGCACTAAATCGGAGGAGGAGAAAGAACGACATATCTTTAGTAAAGATTTCTTGCTGGAGCGACCACTACTGCAATCTATCAGCTGTAAAGATAGAAGCCCGGTGCTGTTAATTGATGAGATCGATCGTAGCGACGAGGAGTTCGAGGCTTTTCTGCTGGAAGTGCTTTCTGTTTATCAAATCACCGTGCCTGAGCTTGGTACTATAAAAGCTAAGCACAAGCCCTTGGTGGTGTTAACCTCAAACCGTACCCGTGAGCTTAGCGACGCCTTAAAACGAAGATGTCTTTACTACTGGCTGGACTATCCCACTCCAGAGAAGGAACTAGCGGTCATAAAAGAGCGTTTGCCCCAGGTAGGGGAGGAACTCAGCAAGCAGGTGGTGCAATTCGTTCAAAGTTTACGGGAAATGCATCTTAATAAGACACCGGGAGTAGCGGAGACCCTGGACTGGGCCGTAAGCTTGCTTACTATCGGCAAAGACCACTTAGACCAGCAAGCGGTAAAGCAGACCTTGGGTTGTTTGTTAAAGTCTACCGACGACATTGAGAAAGTACTGCAGTCAGAAATGTTCACTGCCGGATTAAGTGCTTAGGCTATGACCACCGTTTCCTTGTACAGTCCATTAGAGTCACATCTGCGTAATTTTGCCAGTTACTTGCGGAAGGAAGGTCTGGTCGTCGGTATTCAGGAAGTACTTGATGTGATAACTGCCACCACCTTGATAGTGACGCCTACTCAACAGAATTTGAAATATGTAACCCGTACTCTGTTTTGTAATTCCAAGGAAGATTATGATCGATTCGACACCTTGTTCGACAATTTTTGGAAAGGGGACTCCCGCAGATTTCGTAGTAAAATGGCGGTTTCCAGCAGACTGAAAAAAAAACAGAAAACCACTTCACTGATCTGGATGGGAGCTTCCCAACAAGCGGACCAGGAGTCGGTAAAGGAAAGTAAAGAGGTGTCAGGGGCTAACGCGCAGGAACGTCTGAGACGTACGGACTTTTCCAAATTGTCGGAAGTGGATGCCGAAGAATTGGATAAACTTGCTCAGAAACTCTACCAGGAAATGAATAAACGATTGACCCGCAGATATAAGGAAACCAGTAAATCGGGCCAGTTGAACCTGAGACGCACCATACGAAAAAATATCAGCTCGGGTGGCGATATGTGGAACCTTGCCTTTAAGAATAAAAGACCTCGTAAACCCCGCTTGGTGGTGTTATTGGATGTAAGTGGTTCCATGGACAAATACAGTTTTTACTTGATGCGTTTTATTCAAGCAATTCAGCACCATTTCGATCAGGTGGAGTCGTTTTTATTCAGTACCCATCTCACCTACATTTCTGATCTGCTGAAGCGGATCCGCAGCAGTAGTGATCTTAAGGAATTGACCGAAAGGGCTCAAGGATGGTCCAGCGGTACTACAATGGGTGCTTGCTTCCAAGAATTTAACCAACGATATGCCAAATTCGCTCTTTCCCGGCAATCTACGGTTATAATTTTGAGCGATGGACTGGATACCGGAGATCAGGTAACTTTACAGAAGGAACTAGGTTATATAAAAAAGAGAGCCAGTAAATTGATCTGGTTGAATCCCTTAAAAGGATCGAAAGATTATCAACCGTTGGCTAAGGGTATGCGCTCGGTGTTACCTATGATTGATGTGTTTAGGGCCGGGCATAACCTGGACAGTCTGTTGGAATTGGAAAGGCACCTGGAAGATGTTTAAGGACTATTTAAATAAAGCGCAGGAATTGGTAGACCGGGGCGAACCTTTTGTGATTGCCTTGGTAGTGGGCTATGAAGCGCCCATTTCCGGAAAGCCCGGGTACCGTGCTATTGTCACCCAAGATGGTAATATCTGGGGTTGGATAGCCGGAGGTTGCAGTCAGTCTATCATCGTGGAGGAGTCTTTGGAAGTAATGAAAACCGGTAAACCACGCTTAATAAAAATTACCCCCGACATGGAAAACGATAACCCCAATCACCGGCAAATGAGTTGTCACAGTGGTGGTACCCTAGAGGTTTATTTGGAACCGGTAGTACCCAAACCCCATATCATTATTATGGGTATTTCAGCAACAGCCTCGTCCTTATGCCGGCTAAGCAAGGCTATGGAATACCAGGTTACCGCGCTGGGCCCGGCCTCTGATAAATTTATGCCAGAAGCGGATTCCTGTATGGACTCCTTCGATGTACCGGGGCTGTCAGCAACGGAGAATACTTTTGTGGTGGTGGTGACCCAGGGAGAGGGCGATGAGGTAGCTTTAGAAGCTGCTTTAAAAATTAACGCTCCCTACTGCGCTTTTGTGGCTAGCAAGAAAAAGGCTCAGGCTGTTTTTAGATATCTGCAAAAGAAGAATTTCACTAAAGAACAGATCAAGTCCGTTAAGGCCCCTGCAGGGCTGGATATTAAAGCAACACGACCGGAAGAGATCGCCTTGAGTATTTTGGCGGAAGTGGTTATGGCCATTCGACAACGGGACATAAAACTTCAAGATACTGGCAGTTCAAGCAGTGAAACTGCCGTTGATCCCATATGCGGAATGAATGTGAAGATTGACGGTGCAAAGCACACCAGCTCATACAAAGATGACACCTATTATTTTTGTTGTGCCGGATGCAAGATGGCTTTTGAAACTGATCCTGAAAAACACCTCAGCGCAAAAGGTGCTTGACCTGCGAAATGCCCGGTGGTAACTTGAAGATCTTACGGTTTACTAATGTGCTCAGAAGCATTAAACCGGATCCCACGTGATAATAAATCAATACACTGTTCTGAAAGCCCGCTACAAGAAATACTATTCCTGCTACCGCTACCGAAAGCGCAATCCAAGTGCGCAGTCCCCTGAAGGAACGCAATAGACTTATAAAATCACCAGGATCAAGAAGATAATTAAGTATGGCTCCCAGGCATGGGCGTTTTTTACCGGTAATCCACAGATAGTAATAGCACTACTATAAGCCACCAGACAGTATGGACATTTGGGAAGGACTATTAATAGAAAGGCGGATAGTAGCGGCCATCTTCCGGCCTTTTTCTGGTGTGCTGTACTATGTTGTGAGCAGGCCATTTTCAAGTTTGAAAGAATATAAGTAAAATTACCTATGGCCCCAAGAGATAGGGTGTCTAATAGTATTTATTTGCGTTATTAAGTAGCTGAAAACATGATAGATATCTGTAAGGAATTTGAACAATGGTTGCAGGCAGAAAAAGGCTTTGCCCTGGCCACGGTAATTCGTACCTGGCGTTCAGCACCCCGACCTGAGGGTGCGGCTATGGCCATCAATGAAGAAGGAACCATGATAGGATCTGTTTCCGGAGGATGTGTGGAAGGAGCGGTGATCAAAGAAGCACTGCAAGTGATCTCATCTAAAAGCCCCAAAAGGCTGTCGTTTGGAGTAACCGATGAAGATGCCTGGTCGGTAGGGCTAAGCTGCGGTGGCCAGATCGATATATGGTTGGAATATGTGGACAGTAAAAACACCATTTGGCAGGAATGGTTAAAAAGCGTCAATAGCAACCAAGGCTGTCTGATGGTTACTGCTTTGAACCCAAGTAATGATAAAGCCCTACTGGTAGAAGGACAGCTCCTGGGTAATCTGTCAGATAATCTACTAGAAGCCTCAAAGACCGCCTACCTGCAACATAAGACGCAGATATTCGAAGATCATTTCCTCAATGTGTTCCCGGCCAGAAGTAGAATGATCATCATTGGAGCGGCTCATGTCAGCTTGGACCTGTTGAATTTGGCACATCTCTATCATTTTGAAACCATAGTGATCGATCCCCGGGGTATTTTCACTAAAGGAGAACGATTTGGGCAACAGCCCCACCAAATGTTTGAGGATTGGCCCGCAGAAATCTTGCCGGACCTAAAGTTGGATGCGGATACCTACGTAGTGGTTTTAACGCACGATCCAAAAATTGACGATCAGGCCTTGCAAATAGTGCTGAATGAACCGGTAGCTTATGTGGGGGCGCTTGGCAGTAAAAAAACCCACCAAAAAAGAAAAAGCCGCTTACTGGAAGCAGGATTAAGGGAAGAGCAGATTGATCGCATTCATGGGCCTATCGGCGTGGCCATCAATGCCCGGCAACCTGCTGAGATTGCTTTGAGCATTATGGCGCAGATCATTCAAACTAAAAACCAGTACTTGTAAACCTTGCTTAATCAAATTTACTTAATTGATAAACCTCCTCCAGCTGCTTGTGAACCCTAGGTTCAACAATGGATTTATCAACAAAATCTTCATAGGTTCGGTTGTCGATATTGTAGATAAAGCGGTTGAATGTGTTGTCGAGATTGTCTGTGTCTAAGGCCGGGTTGTCCTGTACCAACTCCTCCGGAAAGTTTACTAAAACCGGATAATTAACCATCGACCGCTCAGAGAATACTGTCCAGCTCAAAGTGTTTAGAACACCATTATTATCGACTTGGTTGACCCAACCACTCTCTACAATCTGAAACTCCGGACTAGCCGAAAAAGCAAAGCTGTTAAATGAGCTATTCTGTATTTGAAAATCCAAGCTCCGTGCGTTCAGATCCTCTGGTGCGGGAGGATCACCGACTTTTTTATAAGTATAGGAGCCATTATTATTATTTACGGTCATGACAGTTTCATAATGGTTGAATCCATCGTTGAAGAAAGCTCCAATCTTGTTGATGGGATAAATTGCCAGGGAACTGGTAAACACGAAACCCGTACCATAAGTGGCATCAAGATCTTCAAATCCATAAACGTCTAGTAAGACTTGGGTATTTGCATCTGGCACCTCAATTTCGAATTGCTGGTCATAGGAAAAGAAATCAGTGGGAAATTCCAGATTAATTTGTTGACCATCTGTAAGGTCACTCAACCAGTAGTACTTGGATTCAAAATCCGGCGGAATGGATTCATCTAAATACTGGGGATTCACGGAGATCAGAATATCGGTCTGTGCTTCTGAAAGGGGAAGCACAAAACTACCTTCCGAGGTCGTTCCGTTATCTATTACCGTACCCTGGGTATTAAACCTTCCTTCCCACAACTTCGAAAAGGTAACGTTGAGGGTCTCAATGGGAGGGAGGTTGGTTATTTGTACATTTGCTTCCCCAGGATTTGGATCGCTGTCGATTTCAGGGAGCGGTGCCAACACCCAAGTCTCACCCGCTGGTATTCCCGTATAGGTGGTCATGGAAAAGAAGTTGATATTAGGATTGGAAGTGCCCCTATTTAATAGACTAATATTCAACAAATTATCTGAAGGTAGTTCCACCGCCTGCAGGGTAAAAATACCTGGCTGCAACAATTGATAATCCAGAAGCTCGCCGCTGCTGTTAGATACAATGATCCAATTGTCTGCTGGTTGGGGGAGGTAGCCATCAATAATCTCTACGGTAAACACCTCAACTCTGGGTTCATCATCCTTGCAGGCAAAAATGATCATACAAATCCCTAAAAGGATTGCTAGTGTTTTCATAATACTACTTAAACTATAAACCGTCGATGAAGTTCTCAAATGCCTGCCAGCTTAGAACGGCACATTGCTGACGTCCGGGGAATTCCTTTGAGAGGGCCAGTGCCTGGTAGATCTCCCCTGGATTGGTAGCCATGCCGGACATACATTGCTTAAAAAAGTCAATCAGCTTCCGGCATTCATCCAGGTTCTTTCCCTGTATGGATTCTATCAGCAGGGAGGTAGATGCTTTGGAAATAGCGCAGCCATAGCCATGATAAGAAGCGTGATCTACTTTATCTGTATCCAGATCCAAAAAAAGCTTGAACTGATCCCCGCAAACTGGATTATAGGCTTCTATTATGTGTTGGGCCTCGGGCCCTTTTTCGAATCCAAGGGTGCTCTTAGCGCGATCCAATAGTATCTTTTGATATAGGGCCTTTAATTCCGGTCTCATGCCATGATCTTTCTGGTGGTTACCAAGGCATCAATCAGTTGGTCAACCTCATTAAAGTCATTATAAATAGAAAAAGAAACGCGTACTGTTCCCGAAATTCCCAAATGATCCATTAAAGGTTGGGTGCAGTGGTGTCCTGCCCTGACTGCTATACCGGCTTCACCTAGGATAGTGGCCACGTCATGGGCATGGATGTTTTCAACATTAAATGAAATAATGCCCGCTGATTGATTGGGGGAACCTAAGAGCTGTACATGATCTGTTGTTGTCAGACGTTCCCATGCATAGTTCCTCAGTTGTATATGGTGGTCCTTAATTGAGGCCAATCCAATACCGTTCACAAAATCCAGAGCAGTTCCCAAAGCTACGGCATCGGCCACCGGGGGAGTACCTGCTTCAAATCGGTGCGGAGGGGCTTTATAGGTAGTTTTTTGTTCTCCGACCTGATAGATCATGGATCCGCCTTGTTGATAAGGGCTCATTTCCTGCAACAATTCCCGTTTGCCATAAAGTACACCTACTCCCATGGGACCAAAGATCTTATGACCTGAAAAAGCGAAAAAGTCACAGTCCAGGTCTTGTAAGTTCAACTCCTGAAAAGAGACGCTCTGCGCCCCGTCGACCATTACTAAGGTCCCGTTGTTATGCGCGATTTTTACAATCTCCTGAATAGGATTAATACAACCCAGGGTATTGCTGATATGGGTGACTGCCAGCATCCGGGTATGGGGAGTAAGAGCCTCTTTCAAGCTTTCCAGGTTCAAACTACCATCACTATTTAGAGGTAGCACCTTGAACTTAGCACCTGAATATTCGCAGGCCACTTGCCAGGGAACGAAATTGGCGTGGTGCTCCATGGCCGTGACCAATACCTCATCTCCCGGGTTCAAATGATCCATCCCCCAACCGTGAGCAACCATGTTAATTGCTTCCGTGGTACCCCGGCAAAAGATAATTTCCTCTAGATGTTCGACTTTCAAAAACTGAGCGACCTTCCCTCTTGATTGTTCATAAGCTTTAGTGGATTTGTCAGCCAGATCATAAATGCCCCGGTGGATGTTAGCATTTAGTGTGCGATAATAGTTGCTCAGAGATTCCAATACTACCCAGGGTTTTTGAGTAGTTGCCGCATTATCCAGGTAAACAAGAGGCTTACCAGCATCGTTAACCGTGGAGAAGATGGGAAATTGCTTACGGATTAGGGATACATCTAACATATTATGAAAGGCAATACTAAAGATAAATAAAATGTCTCAAAACTGCCGAGTTCTGGAGATAAGGGCTATTTTAGCCTCTTCAACATGGGGAAGTTTATTCTTTTGGGTACAGCTAAAGGTCTGGTAGTCTACCGCCGGTCCTCCGCTGGCTGGCGTTATCACCAGCATAATTTTCTAGGGATCCCAGTGTCCATGGCCCTTCAGGACCCACATTCGGGCTACTGGTGGGCGTGTCTTGATCACAAGCATTGGGGCCCCAAGATGCAATACAGTAGCGATCAAGGTATTACCTGGACAGAAGTTACCGTCCCCAAATATCCGGACAATGCGGAAGTGGAGCCGGGCATCCCCGCAACATTAAGGTATATATGGACCCTGGTTTTCGGAAATAAGCAAGGAGAAATTTTTGTAGGAACAGAACCAGGAGGGTTGTTTGTCAGTCTAGACGGAGCCCAAAGTTTTCAGTTGGTGAAGAGTCTTTGGGACCATCCCACAAGGCCCCAACATTGGTTCGGAGGTGGTCGTAACTATGCCGGCATACATTCGATAGTGGTTGATCCCGATACTTCCGATCATGTTTATGTAGGCGTCAGTTGTGCCGGGGTTTTTGAGACTACGAATGGAGGGGATACCTGGGAGGTTCGCAATCAGGGACTAAGGGCGGACTTCTTACCTAACCCCCAGGCTGTGGCAGGCCACGATCCCCATATGATGTTTGCCTGTAAAAGTATGCCCTCCGTGCTATGGCAGCAAAATCATTGTGGTGTATATCGATCAACTGATGCCGGGGTTTCCTGGCAGGATGTAACCGATAGAGAGGATCGTGCCCGCTATGGATTTACCTTAGGGATCGACCACAAGGATCCGTTAAAAGCCTGGGTAGTACCGGCCACCAGCGATTCTCAACGGATCGCCGTTGATCAGTCGCTTTTTGTAATGTACACCAAAGATGGAGGGAAAACCTGGGAGGAACAGCGCCAGGGACTACCTCAACATCATTGTTTTGACATTGTGTTAAGGCATGCATTGGATGTGGAAGACTGTGCATTGGTTTTGGGTACTTCCGGTGGAAGCTTATACGTTTCCGACGATTGTGGAATTAGCTGGCAGTCCCTGAATCATCATCTTCCACGAATCTTTTCA
>JAOTYN010000589.1 GCA_029861825.1 Cyclobacteriaceae bacterium | reverse complement strand
TAATACCACCGCAGAGGAGATCTACCGGCAGACCGCCGGCAAACTGACTCATTTGGTAGTGGGTATAGGAACCTCGGGAACTGCCATGGGTACCACCAGGAGATTAAGAGAACTTAAACCCTCCATTAAGGTCATTACTTTACAACCGCAATATGCACTACATAATCTGGAAGGTTGGAAACATATGGAGACCGCCATCCAACCGGGTATCTATGATCCTGACCTAGCTGATGATAATCTGGATATTGATGGGGAGAAAGCCCTGGGATTGATCAAGCAGGTGGCCGAACAGGAAGGTCTGCTGCTAAGTCCGTCTGCCGCCGGGAATCTGTTGGGCGCAATAAAGATCGCTGATCAGCTGTCGGAGGGTGTAGTAGTGACAGTATTCCCGGACAGCGCCGAAAATTACTCTGAAGTAATGAAAAGCGTACTCTGATGAAACCTATTGTAATTCCAAGCAAGTTGCTGGATCAGATGGAAAAACATGCACGAGCTGATTATCCCAACGAGTGTTGTGGTTTCTTTTTTGGTAATGAGCAAACTGGTAGCCGTCAGATATTGGCCATAAGAACAGTGGAAAACAGTAAAAAAGGAGACAAAAAACGTCGATTCGAAATCAGTGCCAAAGAATATATGATGGCAGAGCGCTACGGTCAGGAGCGGCAGCTAGCACTGTTGGGAGTATATCACAGTCACCCAAATCATCCCGCTATACCCTCAAAGCATGACCTGAAACAAGCGGTGCCCTATTTTTCCTACATTATAATGTCTGTAAATCGGCATCAAGTGAAGAAAATCACCAGCTGGCAGCTCATTGGAGATCAATTTATTGAAGAAGAAATAATTATTGAAAATCAGATTGAAACTTTAAATTAATAGAGACAATGCCAAAAATAATCATACCAACTCCTTTGAGGAAGTTTACAGATAATAAGGCTACCATTGAGGTTGAGGCCATCGATATTCGTGAATCCATCAAAGCTTTATCCGATCTTTATCCGGATCTCAAGAGGCAATTGCTGACAGAGACCGGTGATATTAGACAATTCGTGCGCATATTCGTGGGTGATGAGGATATCAAGGTACTTAATAATGAAAAGACGCCGGTTACTGACAATGCGGTGATCAGCATTATCCCGGCTATTGCCGGTGGGTCAGGCGTCAAATTCTAAAAATTCATGAGCAATACAACATTTTCCAAGGAGGAACTGGAGCGGTATAGTCGGCATCTGATCATACCGGAGTTTAACATCGAAGGACAGCGAAAGCTCAAAGAATCCAAGGTTCTGGTGGTGGGCTCCGGAGGCTTAGGCAGCCCTTTGTTGTTGTATTTGACGGCAGCTGGCGTAGGCACTATTGGCATTGTGGACTTCGATGTAGTCGATGAGACCAATTTACAGCGACAGGTATTATTTTCAGTGGAAGACATCGGGCGGCCCAAGGTTGAAGCAGCCATTGAACGCCTGCGTGGACTGAATCCCCATATTAACTTTGTTGCTCACAATACCCGACTAACTTCTGATAACGCCCTGAAGATTATTTCGGATTATCATGTGGTAGCTGACGGTACGGACAATTTTCCTACACGCTACCTGGTAAACGACGCCTGCGTTATCTTGGAAAAAACCAACGTATATGCTTCAATATTCAGATTTGAAGGTCAGGTTTCTGTTTTTAACTACAAAGATCAAAACCAGCAAATAGGACCAAATTACAGAGACTTGTTTCCCACTCCGCCCCCTCCTGGGTTAGTTCCTAGCTGTGCAGAGGGCGGGGTAATAGGCGTGCTGCCGGGTATCATTGGAAGCTTGCAGGCCAACGAAGTGTTAAAAGTGCTCACAGAAATAGGTGAGCCACTAAATGGTCGACTATTCCTGTTTGATGCCTTAACCTTTGAAACCAGAACCTTAAAAATCCACAAAGATCCCCAGCAGAAGCCGGTGGTAAAGCTTATAGATTATGAGGATTTTTGTGGTATATCAACTGACACCGATTCAACCATGAATGTGAAGGAAATAGATGTTATCGCTTTTGAAAAATTGAAGGCCAACAATACACCCTATCAGCTTATTGATGTGCGAGAGCCTTATGAGTTTGAGATTGCCCACATGAATGGGGAACTTATTCCATTAGGTCAAATTGAAGAGGCCGTGGATCGCATTGCGTCCGACAAGCAGGTAATTGTACATTGTCGCAGTGGTGTTCGCAGTGCCCAAGCTATTGA
>JAOTYN010000170.1 GCA_029861825.1 Cyclobacteriaceae bacterium | reverse complement strand
AAGGGAAGCGCGCCATTGTACCATTAGTGGAACGATCGATACCTATTATTGAGGACGACTATGTAACTATGGAATTCGGCACAGGATGTCTAAAGGTGACACCCGCTCATGATCTCAACGACTATGAACTAGGTATCAAGCACCAGTTAGAAAGCATTGATATTCTAAACGACAATGGCACTTTAAGTGAGAAGGCTGAATTATTCGTGGGTGACGATCGCTTTGAGGCTCGTGAGAAAGTTGTACTGCAGTTGCAGGACCAGGGTCATTTGGTAAAGGTTGAAGATTACATGAACAATGTGGGTTTCTCAGAAAGGACCAACGCCGTTATCGAGCCTAAACTTTCCATGCAATGGTTCATGAAAATGGAGGAGCTGTCGAAACCTGCCCTGGAAAATGTACTGAACAAAAACATTCGTTTTTACCCTCATAAGTTCATTAATACTTACCGCTATTGGATGGAAAATATCCGGGACTGGTGCATTTCACGGCAGTTGTGGTGGGGGCATCGCATTCCTGCCTACTATCTACCGGGTGGTTCTTATGTGGTAGCCGAATCGCTTGAGGAAGCATTGGACCTGGCACGAAAACAGGACCCCAGTCTAAAACTCTCTGATTTAACACAAGACGATGATGTGCTTGACACTTGGGCCTCCAGCTGGCTGTGGCCTATCGCTGTCTTCGACGGTATCGAGCATCCGGATAACCAGGAAATCAACTACTATTATCCTACCCAAGACCTGGTAACTGCTCCTGAAATACTATTCTTCTGGGTAGCGCGTATGATTATGTCGGGGTATGAATACCGGCAGCAGTTTCCGTTTAAGAATGTATATCTGACCGGTATCGTAAGGGATAAGCAAAGGCGTAAGATGTCCAAATCATTGGGCAACTCACCGGATCCCCTGCTTTTAATGGATCAGTATGGAGCGGATGGGGTAAGAACCGGCATGTTGTTCAGTTCGCCGGCCGGGAATGATCTGCTGTTCGACGAGAAACTGTGCGAACAGGGATGGAATTTTGCCAACAAGATCTGGAACGCCTTCAAATTGGTGAAGGGCTGGAGCGTAGGTGCTAGTGATGCCCAAGATAACCAATTGGCCATTTCCTGGTTCCAGGATCGTTACCATCAGGCCCTGGAAGAGATTGAAGGATATTTTGAGAAGTTCCGCATATCAGATGCCCTAATGACCCTTTACAAATTGATTTGGGATGACTTCTGCTCCTGGTATTTGGAACTCATCAAACCCGGTTATCAAGTCCCCATCGACGAAGCCACATATCAACAG
Source organism: Cyclobacteriaceae bacterium (assembly GCA_029861825.1). GTDB lineage: Bacteria > Bacteroidota > Bacteroidia > Cytophagales > Cyclobacteriaceae > JAJCYK01. The sequence goes on along the minus strand of JAOTYN010000170.1, from coordinate 7,042 downwards.
ACTCTTACGTTTTTCGAAGATCTCATGAAGTTGTTACACCCTTTTATGCCTTTTATAACCGAAGAGATCTGGCATCAACTAAGGGAACGGGCCGACCGGGATTGTATTATGGTAAGTGCCTGGCCAGGGGGCTCCTCATATGACCCGAAGCGGCTGTCCCAGGCGGCACTTATTTTTGAGGTTATCGGGCAAATAAGGAATGCCCGCAGTCAAACACAGACCCCACCCCGGGAAAAATTGGCGATCTACTTAAAAAGTGGTCAGGCCGATTTGTTTCAGTCTTATGAATCCATGATCCGGAAATTAGGAGGCATAGGCCAAGTACACTATAGCGACAGCATCCCTGAAGAATCCGGCAGTAAATTCGTAGTGCGAGATCATGAATTTTTGTTGCTCACCTCCAGCAATGTTGACCCTGCTGAAGAGAAAGAATCACTTGAAAAGGAATTGGAGTATACCAAAGGGTTCTTAGCCAGTATCCAGAAAAAATTGAGCAACCAAGGCTTCCTCAACAATGCACCTGACAAAGTGGTGCAGAACGAAAAAAAGAAAATGTCCGATGCTGAGGCTAAAATCAAAGCTCTGGAAGCAAGTCTCCGTAAACTCTAAAATCGTGTACCAATGAACAGGCTCAGGTCCTTACATTTCATTTGGAACTTACGGCCTATATCAGCGTTGGTGAGATTGCCTTTGAAAGTATAAACCCCTTTCATGAACCAGCGGTTGGCAAAAATCATATCCTCCACTGAGCCCACATCCGCAATTTGCAGAAGGATTGGGGTGAAGATATGACTAAAGGCGTTGGTAGCGGTGTGCGCCACACGGGAAGCGATATTGGGCACACAATAATGGATTACATCGTATTTTTTAAAAACAGGCTCCTTATGAGTGGTTATCTCCGAAGTTTCCACGCAGCCGCCTTGATCAATACTCACGTCGATAATTATTGATTCTGCTTTCATCGACGATACCATTTCTTCCGTCACAATAACCCGGTTTCGGCCTTTTTCTGCGCGAATGGCGCCAATCACCACATCTGCATTTTTAAGTGAACTACTTAACGTGGCTGCGTCGATAGTAGAAGTATAGATCTGCTGCCCTAAGGCATGTTTGATGCGCCTTAGTTTATAAATATGGTTGTCGAATATCTGGATCTGCGCTCCTAGTCCCAATGCCGCCCGTCCTGCATATTCGGCCACTGTGCCTGCGCCTAATATTACCACTTTGGTGGGAGGTACCCCGGTTATGCCCCCCAGAATAATTCCCTTACCCTGGCTCACGCTGTTTAAATATTCGGCGGCGATCAGCATCACTGCACTTCCTGCAATCTCGCTCATGGCCCGTACCACCGGCAAGCCACCTACCTTATCCTCGATTTGTTCAAAAGCTATTGAGCTGATGCGCTTTTGATTGAGCGCCTGTAAATACTCCGCGGTTTGACTGCCGATCTGCAAAGCTGAGATTAAGGTTTTACCGGGAACCAGAAATTCTATTTCCTCCGGAGTGGGCGGTTCGATCTTTAATACAATATCTGATTTGAATACTTCTTCTTTATCGTATATGATCTTAGCTCCCGCCTCACTGTATTCCCTATCGCTAAACTTTGCTTTTACGCCTGCTCCGGTTTCCACTACTACACTATGCCCATTGGCTGTTAACAGACCCACGGATTCAGGGCTCAAACTAACCCGGTTCTCCTGCAATGAAACTTCTTTGGGAATCCCGATAAACAGGGAATTTCCTCCTTCCTGAACCTTTAGCAGGGATTCCTGAGGATAAATGCTTTCCTGTTCACTGGGTTTACCCGGGGGTGTGAAAGACTTAGCCATGCTTTTCGACGATTATTTTACGACTGTCATCGGGCTGCACCTGGATGTTGATTTTCAGGTGCTGTTCGGGAATGAGGGCGCTTATCTTCGAACCCCACTCAATAAAACATAGATCCCCGGAGTAGAAATACTCCTGACACCCAATGTCTCTGGCTTCATCTACATTTTTTAGACGGTAAAAATCGAAATGATAGAAGACGCTGTTTTGGGGATTGCGGTATTCGTTTACCAATGCATATGTAGGGCTGTTTACCATGTCGATAACCCCGAAATTTTTACAAATCGCCTGTATTATGGTGGTTTTTCCCGCTCCCATAGGACCCTCTAATAACCAAACTTTACAGTCCCCGGCAATTTCTAGAATACCTGGGACCAGACTCGGTAAATCTTGGGGGTTGTTAGCGGTAAAACAACCCTCAACATCCTGATATTTAACCATTCCGCGAAGTTAAGGAAATTATTGGAATAATCATTTCCTCCAGCGAAACACCACCGTGCTGAAAAGTATCGCGATAGTAATTCACATAATAATTGTAGTTGTTGGGGTAAGCAAAGAAATTGTCCTCCATGGCAAAAACATAAGAAGTACTTACGTTTACCTTGGGGAGGTGGAAACTTTCAGGGTGCTTAACAGCAAATATATTCTTACCGTCATAACCCAGATTTTTTCCCTGCTTATATCTCAGATTCGTATTGGTCTTCTTATCTCCCACAATCTTAAAGGGTCGTTTCACCCGGATAGTTCCATGATCGGTAGTAATGATCATTCTTCCTCCTTTGTCAGAGATCTTTTTCATAGCCTCCAATAGCGGTGAGTGAATAAACCAGGAATTTGTGATGGAACGATATGCAGATTCATCATGAGCCAATTCCCGGATCATTTGCATATCGGTACGAGCATGGGAAAGCATGTCTACGAAATTATAGACAATCACATTGAGGTCGTTGCCCATGAGGTTATGAATATTGTCCACCACATGTTTGCCCTGATTGGCATGAATAACTTTGTGATAGCTGTGTTTGATGTCCAGACGCAATTTGGCAATTTGTCTGGCCAGGAATTCTTCTTCGTGCTTATTTTTTCCTTCTTCAATGTCTTCTCCTATCCAAATATCGGGATGGAATTTGGCCATCTCCAGGGGCAACATTCCGGAGAATATGGAATTTCGCGCATAAGCTGTGGTGGTGGGCAGTATAGAATAGTACAACTCTTCCTCATCTACCTTGAAATAGTTCAACACCACCGGCTCGATAACTTTCCATTGATCGTAACGTAAATTGTCGATCACTATCATAAACAGAGGCCGATCATCGCGAATTTGTGGAAATACCCGCTTCTTCATCAACTGGTGGGACAGTAGCGGTTTGGCCGAGTCAGGATCATTAAGCCAGTCTTCATAGTTATCCAGGACAAATTTGGCAAAGTTGGAATTTGCTTCTTCCTTCTGGTTTTCCAGGACCTCGGCCATACTCTTATTTTCCGTATTGTCAATTTGCAGTTCCCAATACACCAGTTTCTTATAGATCTCTGTCCACTCCAGGTGATCAATACGGTCGTTAAAGGCCATACTGAGACTCCTGAAATCCTGTTGATAGTTCAGGTTGATCTTTTCTGTAACTAACCGTTTATTGTCCAGTATTTTTTTAACGGACATGAGAATCTGGTTGGGGTTTAGCGGTTTTATCAGATAGTCCGCAATTTTGGACCCGATGGCTTCCTCCATTATATGCTCCTCCTCGCTCTTGGTGATCATAACCACCGGCACGTTGGGTTTATTGGCCTTGATCAAACCCAAGGTTTCCAGACCAGACATTCCCGGCATGTTCTCGTCCAGGAATACGATGTCGAAATAACTGTTCTCGAATTTATCAATCGCATCCGCCCCGCTGTTTACAGGGGTTACGTCATATCCTTTATTGTTTAAGAACAGAATATGGGGCTTCAATAGATCAATCTCATCATCGGCCCATAAAATATTGTATCTTTGCATTGTCAATCCTCTTTATTTAAAGTTACTGTTTCAGCAACTATTTAAAGTCAACTTGAACAAGAAAAAAATTATTAACGACCCGGTCTACGGATTTATCACCATACCGGACGGTTTAATCTACGATATAATCTCACACCCTTATTTTCAAAGGTTACGCAGAATCAAACAAATGGGTTTAAACGATTACGTTTACCCAGGGGCCTTACACACACGTTTTCATCACGCCTTAGGTGCTATGCACCTGATGAGTACCACTCTGCAAAACCTTCAAAATAAAGGACACCGGATCACCGCTGAGGAGTTTGAATCCATGCTGATCGCCATTCTGTTGCATGACATCGGACATGGACCTTTCTCACACGCCCTGGAAACCACGTTGCTTCGTCATACTAATCACGAAGAAGTGTCCCTTATTATTATGCAATATTTGGACCGAAATTTTCAGGGGAAGCTAAAGACTGCCATAAAGATCTTTACTAATCGGTATCCCAGAAAATTTTTCCACCAGCTGGTTTCCAGTCAACTGGATATAGATCGATTGGATTACCTGCGTCGAGATAGCTTCTTCACCGGGGTCTCGGAAGGAACCATCGGAGCAGATCGTATCATTAAGATGCTCGATGTTAAGGACGATCAGTTGGTGGTGGAAGAGAAGGGCATTTACAGTATTGAGAATTTCCTGAATGCCCGTCGTTTGATGTACTGGCAAGTGTATTTGCACAAGACTTCAGTAGCCGCTGAGAAGATGATGGTCCAGCTTATACGACGAGCCCAGGAGCTGACCCGTACAGGGCACCAGGTAGCTGCCACAGACCATCTGAAGCGCTTTCTGGAAACTCCGCTGGACATGAACGATCTGGCTGATCCAGCGGTATTACATGCTTATTGCCAGCTAGACGATTATGACATCTGGAGTGCTATCAAGCAATGGCAACATCATAGTGACATGGTGCTTTCATCTATCAGCCGCATGTTTCTGGACCGCGAGCTATTTCAGATAAAACTGGAAAATAAACCCATTGCCAAATCCCTTATCAACAAGATAAGTTCAGGTATCAAAAAGCAATTAGGCATAGGACAACAAGAAGTAAATTACCTGGTTTGCCACGGCACTATCAGCAATGCTGCCTACATTTCAGGTGACACTGGCATCAATATATTATCCAAATCCGGAGAGGTGTTGGACATCGCTCAAGCTTCTGATTTACCCAACATAAAGGCCCTGAGTAAAATTGTAAAAAAATACTATCTATGCTGGCCCAAAAGTGTAAATTTGTGACAATTTAAACCCCACTATTTCGATGGAATTCACCATTAATCAACTGGCTGCTTTACTAGAGGGAGAAGTTCGAGGTGATGGTTCGTCAGCAATCAATAGAATCAGCCCTCTGGAAAGCGCCGAGCCAGGAAGCATTTCTTTTTTACATAATCCACAATATGAATCTTTGCTTTATACTACCAATGCCAGCGCGGTAATAGTCAGCAAAGACTTGGAGATCAAAGATGGGATCGACCCGGTGTTGATCCTGGTTGCCGATCCTTACGACAGCCTTACCACCTTGCTGAAGGAGTATGAAAAGTTCACCAAAATGCAAAAGGTAGGAGTAGAAGACCCTTGCTATCTGGGCAAGAACTCGAAAGTGGGAGATGAGGTTTATCGCGGCGCTTTTTCCTATATAGGCCAAGGTGTTACCATAGGGCATCAGGTCAAGATCTACCCTCAGGTATTCATAGGAGACAACGTTACCATCGGTGACGGCACGGTTATTTACCCGGGAGCCAAGATCTATGCCAATTCGGAAATCGGCAATCATTGTGTGATACAAGCGGGTGCTGTAATTGGTAGTGAAGGATTCGGCTTTGCACCCCAGGAAGACGGCAGTTACCGCACCATTCCCCAAGTAGGGAAAGTCGTACTCCACGATCATGTGACCATTGGCGCCAATACTACCATTGACCGAGCTACCCTGGAAGCCACGGTAATTGGCCAGGGAGTAAAACTAGACAACCTAATTCAAATCGCCCACAATGTGGAAATTGGAGAGAACACGGCTATCGCGGCGCAAGCCGGAATTTCCGGATCCACCAAGATCGGCAAAAATTGTATTATTGCGGGACAGGTAGGCGTTGTAGGGCATATCGATATTACGGAAAAGGTGACCATTGCTGCCCAGTCGGGAATAGGCAAATCGATAAAAACACCAGGTTCCATTATAATGGGAAGCCCGGCCTTTGAAATAGGTCCCTACAAAAGATCATACGCAGTATTTCGAAACCTGCCCAAAATAGCTGAGAGAATTAATGAACTTGAGAAAAAAGTGCTAAATTTGCCGGCCAGCAGTAAATAGAATGAATATTAAACAACACACTATCAAAGAGGCCGTTACCGTTTCCGGAGTAGGACTTCATACCGGGGTAGATGCCCACATGACCTTTTTACCGGCCAAGCCGGATCACGGAATCAAATTTCAACGGGTTGACCTTCCCGAACAGCCCATCGTCGAAGCCGATGTGGATAATGTAGTAGACCTCTCCAGGGGTACTACCATTGAGCAAAATGGGGCTCGAGTCAATACCGTTGAGCACACCTTGGCGGCCTTAGTGGGCTTAGAGATTGACAATGTACTGATACAATTGGACGGGCCGGAACCTCCGATTATGGATGGCAGTTCCAAAATGTTTATCGAAGCCTTGGAAACAGTTGGCACCAAGGAGCAAAATGCATTGCGAAATTTCTTCGAAGTCAGTGAGGCCATCATCTACCGGGATAAGAGTCGAAATGTGGAGATCGCAGCGCTGCCATTGGACGACTACCGGATCACGGTAATGGTCGATTACAACTCACCTGTGCTGGGAAGTCAACATGCCTATCTGAATGACATCAAGGATTTTACTCGTGACATAGCCAGCTGTCGCACCTTTTGTTTCCTGCATGAACTGGAAATGCTCCACGAGAACAATCTAATAAAGGGAGGTGATCTTAACAACGCCATCGTGGTGGTGGATAGGGTAGTTAAGGACGACGAACTGGAATCACTGGCCAAATTATTCAATAAGCCAAAAGTAGAAGTTCAAAAAGAGGGTATTCTGAACAACGTGGAGCTCAGGTACCGCAACGAACCCGCCCGGCATAAACTGCTGGATGTAGTGGGAGATCTAGCCCTGGTAGGCCGACCTATCAAGGCGCAAATTTTGGCCGCCCGACCGGGGCATGCCGCCAAT
>JAOTYN010000588.1 GCA_029861825.1 Cyclobacteriaceae bacterium | reverse complement strand
CTCCGTTGGGCCTACTATGGACCCCAACCAGGTTTCAAACTTGCCACCATCCTGAAGATTGATAGCACCCGGTACATGCCCTGCCTTAAATTGTTGCTGAGGCCGTGTATCGATGATCAGGGCTGGAGGGTCCAATTGGCGGTTGTTATCTAAATAAGGCACTTTCCGGATGCTCTCCTGTAAACCTGGCACTCCATTGCGATTAATGTCCACGTCGTAGGGGAAATATTTAGGTATGAAGGGCTGGTCCTCTAGCAAGGCTTTCACAAAATCAGCTTCCCGGGCTACTTGAAAGGCCCAGTTTTCTGACTTTTCACGACCTATGGTACTATAAGTGTCAGTGCTCATATTCTTTCCGCAAAGCGAACCAGCCCCGTGAGCCGGATAAACTGTGATGTGATCAGGTAGTTCCTTAAATACGTTATTGACGGTTTCAAACATCATCTTGGCAAGTCCTTCCCGCTGCATTTGCAAATTGCCAGCACCTTCACGAAGATCGGGCCGACCCACATCGCCCACAAACAGGGAATCACCCGTAAAAACGCTATGAGCCGTTCCGTTTTCATCCAGCAACAAATAGCTATTGTGATCGGGAGAGTGTCCCGGGGTAAACAAGGTTTTAAAGACCACCTGACCGATTGAGATCTCATCACCGTCTTCTACGGCTTTATGGGGGTAAGCGACCCCCACCTGGGGATTTACGTAAATGGTGGCCCCATATTTTTCATAAAATTCCAAGTGACTACTGGCAAAATCCGCGTGTGGATGGGTCTCCAGTACCGCTACGATGCGGGCGTTAAGGTCCTTTGCAAAATCAATATATGGCTGTGGGTCCCTGCCCGGATCTATTAAAGCTATTTCGCCAGAACTCTCAATGGCATACGAACCATGAGCCAGACCCTTATCATAAAATTGCTTAACGTTCATTTTTTAATGCTGTTTGGGCCCAAATTTGATAAGGATTGAGAAATAAAGCAAATTCCCGGGTCGTCTTGCTGGGATATTATGCCATTGATCTCACATTAAAGCAACTTAAACCACACATACAGATCACCATAGAAAATAAACCTCGTAATTTGTTAGTCGATACCGGTGCCTCCCATGAGCTTTTACTGTTGATGGATCGGCCTCCATTAGCGCGATTGATCAATGGTCATAAGGCTTGGGAGGGGTTTTCAGAGTGGTAACAATAGTGATCCCTGCTTTCTAATTAAATGACCTGGAAGTATTCCGAATTAAGCCCTAAAGACCCACAGAAACGACTATGGTATAAGCCCCTCTGCAAGTGGACAAAATAGCACTTTAGGTAATGGATTCTAAAAGAAACTCTCTGTGGTCTTTGATTATAGCCGCTCCAAAATGTACCTAAAACCGGACAATAGTTCACTTTCGGACGTTTCATGTTTAAGAAGCTTAACCGCTTATAAACATATTTTCCCATTAGATAGCTAAAAATTACCGTTGATCATCCATTAGTCCCGTTCGTAAAAATACCCCAAAACAGGTCATAACCTAGTTATTCAAGGATAGCGTTGATCATAGTACCACCAAGACCCACCTCTATGTATTATACCACCTCTACCCTAAGTAGTTTACTTGTCTTACTTTTTACCGCCTTGTCCTTTTCAGGCTTTGCTGCCGATGATATAGGCCGTTTTAATTTTAACAATCCTTCGCAGAAGAGCATCGAAATTCCTTTTCACACCTTCAATAATCAAGTAATCATCCCGGTGAAAGTTAATGGCAAGATATCTTTAAACTTCGTGTTGGACACTGGCTCAAGTCAAGCCATACTATTTGATCGGCAATTGGGAAAAGACCTGGGATTGGTATGGGAAAGGAAAATCGAATTTGCTGGCGCTGGCAATGGCCATCGTGTGTTGGGATATCGTACCACCGGTGTAGATCTGGAACTATCTGACATTAGTGGAGAGAGTATGGGTATGGTAGTTTTAAGTCAGGACTATCTAAACATGAGGAGGTTCGATATTCACGGTGTTATAGGCTATCAGTTATTTGTAAGATTCGCCGTTTCGTTGGATTACCAAAGACATATCATGACCTTGATGGAACCTGATCAATATGATGCCACAGGTTTTCATCAATTTGATCTTTCCTTGGAACAATCCAAACCCTTTCTGGAAACTGAAATCCTGCTTGGAGACAATCAGCGTATAGCTTCTAAGCTTATGGTGGACACGGGTGCTGCCTATGGCCTATCCTTAATT
>JAOTYN010000587.1 GCA_029861825.1 Cyclobacteriaceae bacterium | reverse complement strand
TTCGGGATCTTTGAAGTGCTGGGAACGACGGATAAGTTTGGCCAATTCGGTAGCGGCATGGGCCTGGCTACCGTGAAGAAAATCGTGGAAATGCAAGGCGGGTCCATCGCCGTAGCCTCCAAACTTGGGAAAGGTGCCACATTTACCTTCACCCTGGAAAAGGAGTAGCCGTATAATTCCTGCGAAGATCCCAGGCTTGGCACACATTCATCAAGTTCGATATCTGGAACAGCATCAATCCATTCCTCTGAAATCTGATATTTTGGTTGCAACAATCTAAGTTCAAATTACCTATCTAAAGCGAACATTCTAGAAATTTTTCCTTACATTAATTTCGAATTGAAGCGGAAATTTTATGTGTATGGCTAAGTCAGTATATATTATGCAGGCGATACCGAAAAATTTGCTTTTCCTTTTATAAGCTTCCAGCTATGGCTTAAAGATTATCTGCACCTTTCTATCGAAAACTGAAGTCCCGGATCCACCACCGGAGGCTTTGGTAGTATTTACCCTAGCTGAAACCCACGTAACATGAAAAACCTAATTATTTTCCCCCTTTCAATGATATTGATTTGTGGCATTGCATTTATCCAATGTAAACAAAGCCCAACCGCCGAATCTGATGTAACTGAACGTATTGCTGCCTTACCTGACAGTGTTCGGGATCTTCCCGGGTTGTCGTTTCAAAGAGGACTTATATCCAGCACCGATGAGGCCACGCCTGGTTATATTCTCTTTCATCCAACTTTCGGGACTAGCAGTTACCTGCTAAATCTAGACGGAAAAGTAGTGCATGAGTGGAAAGGAGAGTACAATACTATGTTGAGTTATTTAATGGACAATGGTAATGTAATCAGAGGCGACAGAGATCCTTATTTCCCAACATTCGCGGCTGGAGGTCAATCCGGCCGCATCCGGGAGTATAACTGGGACGGTGACTTGATCTGGGATTTTGACTATATTTCCGAAGAGTATCTTACTCACCATGATATGGCCATTATGCCCAATGGCAACATTCTGGCCATTGCCTGGGAAGTTATAACCAAAGAAGAATGCGTAGCATTAGGTATTAATCCCGAACACCTGCCTGAAGCCGGGCTTTGGTTTGATAAGATTATAGAAATTGAGCCAACCAGACCCAATGGGGGAAATATCGTTTGGGAATGGCGTATGTGGGACCACCTCATTCAGGATTTCGACGCTTCCAAGCCCAATTATGGTGCAGTAATTGAAAATCCTTACAAAATCAACATCAATCCACATATTCACCATGTTGAAATGACTGAAGAGCAGGTGAAGCAGGCAATAGAAGGAGGTTTTATGACCTCAAATGCCACTGTGGAAAATCAAGGATCGGATCTGACTCATTTGAATGCTATATATTATAATGCAGAGCTGGATCAAATTGCTATAAGCTCCTATTATTTTAATGAGATCTATATCATTGACCACAGTACCACTACGAGAGAGGCCAGTGGAAGTACAGGCGGCCGCTATGGAAGGGGTGGGGACCTGTTGTACCGTTGGGGCAATCCGCAGAACTACGGAAGAGGTGGACCGGAAAACAGGAAATTGTTTCACCAACATGACGTGCGTTGGATACCACAGGGATATCCTGGAGCTGGTAATTTAATGGTATTTAACAACGACATCTACGGTGGAGAAGGTCAATTCCCCGGGGCATTTGCGGCCCTGTCACAATTGCAAAGACCAACGGTAAGCCTTGCAGAATTGGACAATTATTCAGCGGTGCTTGAACTTGAATTACCAGTCACCGACGACGGTAATTATAGCCTTCCTGATGGTAAACCTTTTGGTCCCGATGAGCCCGTTTGGATGTATCAACCAGAAGATCCCCATTCATTTTATGCCCCGTTTGTCTCAAGTGCCCATCGTATGTTAAATGGTAACACTTTTGTCAACTCCGGTCCTCGCGGGAGATTTATGGAAGTCACACCCGAAGGCCAAATTGTTTGGGAATATTTGAATCCTTTCTCATCGGATTACAGATTACCGGATGGAACACTGCCACAACCTGCCGGTCCGTTTTTCTATGCTCAGTTTAGAGTTACGCACATTCCAGCGGATCATCCTGCTTTGGCAGGTCGTGAATTGACTCCCATTGATCCGCAACCTGAGGTATTTGTACCACCACCTCCTCCGGAAAAAGAAATGTAATTTTGAAAAGGCATGAAATTGATTGACACTTACTTTATCCATTGGGTTCCCTTG
>JAOTYN010000586.1 GCA_029861825.1 Cyclobacteriaceae bacterium | reverse complement strand
CAAACCATTGTGACAATCCGGATTCTTTAAAACCACTGGCCAAGGCAAATCCTCCCCCGAACAACAAGATCACTTCCCAGGGCAGATCCTCGGCGGTTTTCCAATCCATCAGATATTTGCCCCGCTGCTGTTTAGAAGGGATAAGGAACAAGACAATGGCTATGAAAATGGCTACCGTGCCGTCATTTAAATATTGGGGGTAGGCAAACAAGTTGGACCACCCTGGTATGACTATGGAGCCCAGCTCAATATCAGATCGGAAAAACCACAACAGGGCCAACAGTACAAAGATGCCAGAGAGCAACTTTTCCTCATAGCTCATGGGGCCTAGTGCCTGATTGTCCTTCACAATCTCCCGGCTGTCTAATGGGCTTATCTTTGGATCTTGCTTCAGATACAGGAAATAGATATACAACCAAACCACCAGAAACATCACCACGGTTATAGGAAAGGCGTAAAAAAACCAACCTGCAAAAGAAATCTCTGGTGCCTGGGGAAAGTATATCTGGAAGATCCTTACGAATGACAAATTGGGAGGAGTGCCCACTAAAGTGGCAATACCTCCAATGGAACACCCATAGGCTATGGACAACAGCAGCCCCACCGATATTTTTTTAACTCGTTCAGGGCCGTGCTTCTCCTCCATTTTATAGATGATAGCCAGCAAAATGGGCATCATAAGCATGGCGGTGGCGGTGTTGGAGATCCACATGGATAAAAAAGCGGAAGTAAACATGAAGCCCAATAGAATACGTCCCGAGCTAACACCGATTTTTCTTAAAATATAGAGTGCGATACGTCGGTGTAAGTTCCATTTCTGGATGGCCAAGGCTACCAGGAACCCTCCTATAAACAAGAAGATCACATGATTGAAGTATGTCGCGGAAACCTCTATGCCCCTCATAATGCCCAGGGCGGGAAAAAGCAATACCGGCAGTAATGAGGTAATCGCTAGTGGCACCACCTCGGTGATCCACCACAAGGCCATGAGCACTGCTACTGCCAGCGTGTAAGTAGCTGCGGGTTGTTGATCATCCAGTTCAGCAAACAGCAAAATTGCCGCAGAAATAAAGGGCGCTGCTACGAATACTACCTTTCTGATCCATTCACTGATTTTTACCTTAGTGGTCATAATATTTGATGATTATTCCACGTCCTCATTATGAGGAAATATTTTAAACAAATCCACCTTCCTGAAATAATTTTAAGTTGCACACTTGTATACCAGTGAGTACTTGATTATCCTAAATTTAGGTTTTAGTTTATAAGTGCGAACCGTATATGTCAACCAATTACTAAGGATATGTATCGATTAAAGGAATACTCCACCAGTGCACCTAAAGATGTGGATGCCGCGCAGATTAAACAGGAATTAGCTGAGATCCAATCTCGACTGTTCGAGTTGCAAAGGCTTCTGTACGCCAACAGCAAACACAGCTTGTTAATCGTCCTTCAGGGTTTGGATGCAGCCGGTAAAGACAGCACCATCAGGCATGTCTTTTCTTGTATTAACCCCATGGGCTGTAACGTTAAGTCTTTTAAGAAACCTAACGAGGTAGAACGCATGCATGGGTTTTTATGGCGCATTTACCCTCATTTACCGGCCAAAGGTATGATCCAAATTTTCAACCGCTCACATTATGAAGATATTCTGGTGCCCACGGTACACGGCACTCATGACCTGGAAGTAATCGAACATCGATTCAACTACATCAATAACTTTGAGGAGCATCTGACTACCAACAATACTATTATAGTAAAGTTCTTTCTGCACCTGTCAGAGGATATACAAAAAGAAAAACTGAAGCAACGAATTACAGATCCTCGTAGAAAATGGAAATATGATATCGCGGATACCCAAGAACAAAAAAACCGCAAGGCTTATATCAAGGTGTACCAGGACATCTTTAAACGCTGCGGCCCTGAAATTCCCTGGCAAATCGTACCATCAGATCAAAAATGGTACCGCAACTACTTGGTAGCCAAACGGGTAATGAAAGAACTGGAAGCTTTGGAAATGAAATATCCTGGAAGTAAAAAATAATCCGGATCTAATCATCGAGGATCTATGAGGGCTATACCAACAAAGGGATTTCCCTACTATGGCAGCTGACCGCCCAAAATTGCTCGACTCCATTAAGCGCTATGGTGACCGCTTGTATGGATTTATCCGCAACCGCGTAAATTCCCCGGAGGAAGCTGAAGATATCCTGCAGGAAGTTTGGTTTCAATTAA
>JAOTYN010000169.1 GCA_029861825.1 Cyclobacteriaceae bacterium | reverse complement strand
TTATCGTGTATACCGATAATTACCTAGCTGGTGACGATGGTAAATTTATTGATTTCAATCAGCCGAAGTCGCGGGCATTGGTAGTGAAACTGACCTATTGGCTGAACCTATAGTTGATGTGGTTGGTAATCCTAACCCTGCATTTGGGTGAAGAGCCTAGATTTGCCGTTCTCATTAATAGTAATACTATGGGTGGGGGAACCCCACCCTCCTCCCCCTCGCTTTTGGGCTCGAGGTAATTATTTATGCTGAATGGCTCCAAAGCCAAACAGAGGCTGCGCAATCCTTATGCTTATCTCAATATGAATTTGCTTCCAAACTAGGGCTTCAGAATATCATATTTTGATACTGGGTGAAAATTATTTTGAGGTACCGGCTTTGGGCCAGCCAACAACTCCCTATTTATTATCCCGCACTTTTTCCGTATGTTGAAGAACATACAAAAGCAAACAATATCACCTATGACTTCCTGCAAATCCCATCTGCTTACTACACTGCTCCTGCTTACTTCTTTTCTGCTTCAAGCACAGTGGACCAACCGCTATCCCAAAGTACAGGGGTATGGCCACCATGTCTACTTGGAGGCCTTTGAACTTCCCATTCTGAACGCCGGCCCTACGGATCCAGCACCATCGCCAAATGGTGATCAGTTGGCTTTCGCCGCCAAAGGCTGGCTGTGGGTTCTGGACCATCCAACAGGTGTGGCTAAACGCCTAACCTCTTCCGGCCAGGTAGACGCCAAACCCAACTGGTCTAGTGATGCCAGTAAGCTAGTCTTTATTCGTGACAACGGATCTGACACTAAGATAATGATGCTAGAGCTGGGGTCAGGCCAGGAAAGAGAGTTGGTAGATACGGAAGCCATGGAACTGGACCCTGTTTTCAGCAACGACGACCAAAGTGTATTTTATGCATCAGCTGAAGCGGGAACCTTCGACCTATGGAAATTGAATTTAAGCTCCATGCAGAAAGAAAAGATTACCTCCGGAGCCAGTTTGGAACGGTTACCTGTTCCTTTTTCGGCTGACAACCAGCTGTTATATCTGAAAAAGCAGGGCTTTTCCTACGATTCCTTTGAACAGATGGATCTGAATAACGGAACCTCACAAACAGTGTTGTCCGATAATTTTATCTCGCAGGCATCCTTTACTTTATCGCCGGACGGGCGCACAATGGCCTACACTTGGCCTCAAGAAAGCCATTATGAACTACGTCTTACAGATTTGACGGTTCCCAGTCATACCATGTTGCTAACTGACAGTGAAGGTTTGCCGCTTACCCCTAAATTCAGTGCCGATGGCAAATGGATTTTCTACTGCGAAGCCGGTGATGATGAACGGCAGCAGTTGAAAAAGATGTCAGTGACTGGTGGGAAGCCACAAGCAGTAGAGATAAAGCAATGGGACTGGGGAGTATCGACCAAGACCGTTAAGATTAGGACCCAAATTCAGGGTGAAGCGGCCCCGGCCAGAATACAGGTGGTGAATGACCAGGGGCATCCTTTTGTTCCTAAAAATGGGTTGATACACTCCGAAGGTCAATACGGTAGTGTTTTCTTTTATAGCGATGGGGCCTGTGAATTGGAACTGCCCCATGGAAATTACACCATCACCGCGGTACAGGGTTTCTCTACTAAGGTGAGTCAGCATACTATGACCCTGAATGAAAGCGCTCCTGCTGAGATTCAGCTGGATTTAGAACAAATTTGGGATGCTCGAGCCGCCGGCTGGTATGCCAGCGACAACCACTTTCACCTGAACTATGGAGGCAGCAGCCGTTTAGATCCGGAGGACATAATTTTGGAGATGAAGGGAGAAGGGCTGGATATGGGCTTTCCCTTGCTAGCAAATTTGCACAATCGCTTTCTAGATCAGCAGCTCTGGGGATGGGAGAATGACAGTCCTCCTTTTATTCGATTTGGGCAGGAAGTGCGATCACACTTCCTAGGACATTTGAACCTGCTGGGCACACAGGAACTGTTTTGGCCCTGGGTATGGGGGCCATTTTACGACCTTTATGGACGGGATGATCGATTGAATGCTGAAGCTTTGCGCTTTACCCGAAAGCAAAAAGCACTAGCGGGTTATGTACACCCGGTAGGAGTTAGAGATCCCATGACCGAACAGGGAATGAGCAGGATACCGGTTGAATTAGTAGCTGATTATGTGTTGGGAGAAGTAGATATTTTGGAAGTGGGCTGCTTGTGGACCGATGAGGTCGGCACCAGTGAAATGTGGCATAAGTTTTTGAATTTGGGGATACCTGTAGCATTGTCGGCGGGAAGCGATGTGATGAACGATTACTACCGCACCATGGCCACAGGAGCTGCCCGAGTATACGTAAAGCCTGAGGGCGCATTTACCGTGGAAAGTTATCTCCAGGCTTTAAAAAAAGGGACCAGCTTTGTCAGTACCGGGCCCTTATTGGAATTTCAGGTGGAAGGCAATGAGGCTGGCGGCATTATCACCAGACAAAATGGACGAGCAAAATGGAAACTTACTACACATTCGGTGGTACCCTATGAGACCATTGAGGTGATTGTCAATGGAAAAGTAGTCTGGAGTAAAAAAGGCAAAAGTAAATCCGGCAGCCACCAGTACCAGGGCGGTGTGAAAATCCCGGAGGGCGGTTGGATCACGGCCAGGGTATATGGCGGCTCCAATCAGTGGCCATTCCTGGACAGCTATCCTTTTGCGGAAAGCGGTGCCATATGGTTCAAGGAAATTGGTAGTACCGAGAAATCCGCCAAGGTCCAAGCCGCCGGGGAATTGCTGCAGATATTGGGTGTATCCACAGAAAGGTTAGTCACTGGTTACGGGGAGGCGCTTATTCCCATACTTCGGGGTCATTTTGAAAAAGCCCGAAAGAAATTGGCAGGTATTATTGAAGAATAGATCCTTTCCGGGGGATTATTGATAGCCAGTCTATCGTTATTTTATGCCGTTATATTGATCAGGGTGTAGGCATCCTGATCAATAATATCGCCAACCGCTTATGTGCTAGTGACTGAAATATTTTTTTGAGGGATGGTTGCGGTGTTATTTAGAGAATGAATGGACCGCTATTTGAAAGAATATTGTCTGGAGTATCTCATTTTGGAATAAGGAACCCTATTTCAAAATGATAAAGAAAAGACTACCGATCCTGGTGATGTGGATCAAACCTAGTAGCTGATCAGGGTAAAAAAGGTCAAAAGGCCCAAAAATACCCGGATATTGGTTCGGCTTAAGACATAGGTTAAAAGAAGAATGGTTAACATATTTGCCTGTTTACAATAACACAACTTTTTAGCTGCAAAAATAGTACCAATTACTTCCCAGTCTGTTGTACGGGTTGAATTGGTATCTAACTATTTATTGCAAATAATAACATTTGGTAACCCTATTAGTTCCACAATTAGGTGATCCCTGTATGGCATTTCGACCAACGGGCTAATTTGCAGGACTAAACAGTTTTTCGATAACGGTAAATGGCCAGTCCATTTACCCCAACAGCGTAAAGAAATACAATCAGGGCATGCCACTTAATGTCCATCAAACCGGAACCTTTTAACATTACCATTCTCACTACTTCAATGAAATATCTAACGGGGTTAAATAAAGTAATGCGCTGGGCCCAAAGTGGCATATTTTCAATAGCCGTGAATAGCCCGCCCATTAAAATGAATATGACCAGAAAAAACCAGGTAATAAACATGGCCTGTTGCTGGGTCTCGGTGAAGGTGGATATGAATAGACCCAATCCCAGTACAAGTGTCAGATAGATAACTGCAAATCCGTAGATCAGGAAAATACTGCCCACAAACGGTATATCAAATACCACCTTGGCGATAATGAAGCCAATAGTAAGCTCCACCAAACCTAGGATCAAAAAGGGCAACAGTTTTCCGGTAATGAACTGATACTTTTTTATGGGAGTAACGTTGAGCTGCTCAATGGTGCCTATCTCTTTTTCTCTAACGATGTTCATGGCCGAAAGAAAAGCGCCAATCATGGTGACCAGCAACACCAGGATTCCCGGGACCATGAAGGTCTTATAATTAAGGTCCGGATTAAACCAGTGGGAGTATTCTACCTGTAGCCTATTAAAAGGACTCACACCAACTTTGTTGATGGCTTGAAAGTCCTGCCTGATCTCCTGATTAAATTGTGAGATGACCTCCAGTGCGTAAAAGTTCGCCAATGCACCCTTGGTACCGTCGATAGCATTGACTACCAGCTGAATTTTCTGAGTATTCTCACGGACCAACTTTTTCTCAAACCCTGAAGGTATTTCGATTACCAGATCGGCCTGATTGCGGTCCAATGCAGTCGCGCCATCCTGGGAAGATAATCCAAAACCGCTGAGAAGGAAATAATTGGAGCCGTCCATTTTACTTCTCAACAACCGGCTCAGGGTCGACTGGTCTTTATCAATAAAAAATAATTTCAGGTTCTCAATCTCAAAGTTGGCAGCATTTGCCAATACCACCAATTGGATCACCGGCATGATAAAAATTATTGGCAGCATCCCTTTATTGCGAAATATTTGCAGAAACTCCTTCCTTACTAGAAATTGTATGATCCTCATGCCAGTCTAATGTTAAATTTCTTCACACTGAGTATCACGAAAAATAGGGTGAAGCCTACTAATATCAGGGTCTCCTTCCAGAAATAGCCTATTCCCACGCCCTTTAACATGATGGATTTCACCACAATGATAAACCACTTTGCAGGAATGATGTGGGAGATCATTTGCAGTATCCAGGGCATATTCTCGATAGGAAAAATAAAGCCGGACAACAGAATTGTGGGAAGCATCAGTCCCATTAAGGAGATCAATAGTGCCGTTTGTTGGGTGTGGGTTACTGTGGATATCAGGATACCCAGCGACAGGGCCATTAAAATGAAGAGTATGCATTCCAAGAGCAACAGGATCAAACTACCGTTAATCGGCACTCCAAAGACATAATACCCCAGAATTAAAATGGCCAGGGCATTGACAAAGGATAAGAGCAGGTAGGGCACCACTTTTGCCAGGATCACCTGCAAAGGCTGCATGGGAGAAGCTAACAGGACTTCCATGGTGCCCGTTTCTTTTTCCCTGGTGATGGATATGGAGGTCATCATAGCCGAAACCAACATTAGTATGACCGTGATCAAGCCCGGTACAAATAGAAATACACTCTTAAGATTAGGATTATACAGCATTCTCACCTCAGGGGTGATGGTCAAGGGTAAGCTCCGGTGGTCGTTCAATTCACTTTGAAAACTACGGATAATAGAGGCGGTGTAATTTATTAAAGTATTGGCGGTATTGGGGTCCGTTGCATCTGCCAGTAGTTGAATGTGGCTGGTGTGGTTCTGCTGCAGGTTTTCATCAAAATCCTCTCCGATGATCAATACCATTTTTACTGAACCCTCTTGAAAAATACCCTCCGCCTCATGCTCCGCATTCAGGTAATCCTCTAAAACAAAATAGCCGGAGGAAAGGATTTTTTCACTTAGCCTCTTGGAAAGGTGGTCTTTTGACTTATCCAGGATGGCAATTTTTGCGTCTTTGATCTCATTGGTTATGGCGTAACCGAAAAGCATGATTTGAGCCACCGGCATGCCAAATAAGATCACCAACGTACGCTTATCACGGAATATGTGATAGAACTCTTTACGAACAAATGCTAAAAACCTTTTCATTCAACTTCCGGTCTGGCCAGTTTCACAAACACGTCATGCATACTTTCCACTCCATAGTGAACTTTCAAAGCACCCGGTTTATCCAGCGCTTCGATCCTACCATCCACCATCATAGACACCCGGTCGCAATATTCTGCCTCATCCATATAGTGAGTAGTAACAAACACGGTGATACCCTTATGGGAAGCTTCATAGATCAGGTCCCAGAATTGCCGTCTGGTAATGGGGTCCACGCCTCCCGTGGGTTCATCCAGAAAAACAATTTTGGGGTCGTGAATGATAGCCACTGAAAAGGCCAGTTTTTGCTTCCAGCCCAAGGGCAAGGACGCGATCCTTTCATTCTGCACCTGCTCCAAGCCTAACTTGACTATCAATTCGTCGGTCTTTTCTCGAATGGATTGATTGGAAAGTCCGTAAATCCCCGCGTAGAAGCGGATGTTCTCCTGCACGGTAAGATCTTCATATAGGGAAAACCGTTGGCTCATATAGCCTATATTTCTTTTGATTTCCTCTGGTTGTTTGTAAACATCATACCCAGCTACCATGGCTTGGCCCTCAGTGGGTTTCCAAAGTCCGATCAACATCTTTATGGCGGTAGTCTTCCCCGCTCCGTTGGCCCCTAAAAAGCCAAATATCTCACCCTTGCCGACTTCGAAGCTTATGGCGTCAACGGCCGTAAAATTACCGAACCGCTTGGTGAGGTTTTTTGCATAAATTATGGGGCGCTCCATTTGTGTTCTTTTTGCATAAATGCCATAAAACAGTCCTCAATAGTAGGCTCAATACTTTTGATATGAATATCTCGGTGCCCCCGGTCTTGTAGATACTGGTGAAGTTCCTGTTCAAGAGCCTGTTCAGGAGCCCGTTCAGAAGAATGTGCGCGCTTATCGGTATAGTGCAGGTATTCCCCAAAGGCAAAAACCGAAGCAGTTGAAGGGTACGCTTGCAGATCCTTAATGAGCTGGTATTTATCGGTAGATTTTATGGCAAATAGCTTCGATGGAAAGCGAGATATGATGGCAACAGGGGTATCTACTGACAGGATCTGCCCCTCCTGCACTAAAGCCACCCGATCGCAAAGATCAGCCTCGTCCATATAAGGGGTAGATACCAGTACCGTTATACCCCGTGCTTTAAGCTTAATAAGCATCTCCCAAAACTCATTTCGGGAAACCGGGTCAACTCCAGTAGTAGGCTCATCCAGAAAGAGAATTTCCGGTTCGTGGATCATGGCGCAGGATAGCGCTAACTTTTGCTTCATACCACCAGACAAATTCCCGGCTTTTCTGTTTTTAAAGGGCTCAAGCGGTTGGTATATGTCTTTGATCAAATGATAGTTCTCCTCTAGGGTGGTTTGATAGATGGATGCAAATAGCTGTAAGTTTTCAAGTACTGTTAAGTCCTGGTACAGGGAAAATCTACCGGGCATATAACCCATGCGGTTTCTAATTTGCCGATAGTGGCCCTCTACCTCCATGCCCAGTACTTCCGCCTGACCGGCATCTGGCAGCAACAGCGTAGCCAGGATTCGAATCAGAGTGGTCTTTCCGGCCCCGTCGGGACCGATGATGCCGAACAATTCTCCTTGGTTAACCTCCAGGCTTACCCCTTTTAAAGCGTTTTGGCTTCCGTAATTCTTAATCAAATTGTCAACTGTAACTGCGAGCGTGCTCATCATTTTTCCAATTGGACTTCTATTTGAATTTCACCTCCCCGGGCATACCAATTTTGAGGGTTTGGTCATTGGGCACTTTTACCTTAACCGCATAAACCAAATTAACACGCTCTTCCTTGGTTTGAATGATCTTGGGGGTAAACTCAGCTTGAGGAGAGATCCAGGAGATGGTACCCGTGAACGACCGGTAATTATCCTTGTCCTGATCCACCCATACTTCAACCTGGCTGCCTAGTTTGAGATCGGATAGCTGGTCTCCTCCTATATAGGCCCTTAGGGTCATCTCCCGAAGATCAGCCACCTTAAACAACGGCTGGCCCATCACCACCAGTTCTCCTTCCTCGGCGTATTTGGTAAGCACGGTACCGCTCACCGGAGATGTGATGTAGCTTTTCGTTAGTTGGTCGTTAATCAGCTCTACCTGAGCTTCTAAGGGGGCGATCTCACTGAGAATTCCAGCATTGGCAGTAGTAAGTTGACTCCTAGTAGCTAGAATGCGGCTGTCTGTTACTTCAATTTCCCCGTTGATATCGTCCAGCTGCTTGGCAGTGGTAGCCCCGTCTTTTAACAAATTCTCTATTCTCTTCTTCTCTCTGGAGAGGTTATTCTTTTGTGCAATCAGTACCCGTACTTGCACTCCTACATCCTGGGTTTTACTTTTCAGGGCCGCTATGCTGTAGATGATTTGCTGTTTCTGCAGATAGAGCTGGGTGGTATCGGCAAAGCCAAGCATTTGACCCTGCTCCACCAATTGGCCCTCGTCTACTTTGAATTGTATTAGCTTTGCACTGGCTTCACTGGATACCAGGATCTCCGTGGCTTCGAAATTCCCGTAGGCGTCGGCATCATGGTTATTGGATTGGCAGCCCCAAAAAGCCATAGACGTCAGCATTACACTGAGGAGATTAAGATTAAATATCCGTTTCATAATTTCCCGATTTTGTCAGTTTATCGATCTTGGTCCGCAGTAATGATAATGTTCGCAGATTGAGGGCAAGTTTGTCCAAAGTCTCTTTGTTCAATTCCGTTAT
>JAOTYN010000585.1 GCA_029861825.1 Cyclobacteriaceae bacterium | reverse complement strand
GGGGAAACAATTGAGGAAACTGCGGCCAAGACTGAGGAAGCCTATAAGGAGCTACGAAAGATCAAGCCTGATGTTATGCTGATCGCGCATGGAGCGGCTTTAGAAAATCCGGTCGACGGCCAGTACATTTTGAATCACAC
The DNA here is from genome assembly GCA_029861825.1 of Cyclobacteriaceae bacterium. Classification (GTDB taxonomy): domain Bacteria; phylum Bacteroidota; class Bacteroidia; order Cytophagales; family Cyclobacteriaceae; genus JAJCYK01. Next base: position 2,104 of record JAOTYN010000585.1, on the reverse strand, counting down.
CTCCTGTGACGGTATTTGGACAGGATCCTCAACCGAACGAATTCCCATCGAAAAAGCCGTTTTTGCCACGGCTAAGGAGTTTGCCGATTTAAGATTTCCAGATAGTAAATAAAGAACCTATGGAAAAGACCGTTGCGCTGCTCGTCACATTAGATACTAAACATGAAGAGGCCGGATTTTTGAAAGAACAGGTTGAGTCTCGAGGAGACCAGGTATTATTGATCGACATAGGGGTAATAGGTGAAGCCGGAGTTACTGCTGACGTCACTCGCGAAGATCTGGCCTTAGCAGGAGGGAGCTCAATGGAAGTGCTGCTGAAAAACCCCACCAGAGAAGTGGCAGGACCAGTTATGGTGAAAGGCGGCATAAAAGTATTAAGTGACAGAATAAAGACCAACCAGGTGCACGCAGTGATTGGCTTGGGTGGGACACAAGGTACTTCTAGTTGCTGTGACATCATGCAAGCGCTGCCTTATGGATTTCCTAAGATCATGGTTTCTACCGTGGCCTCAGGGGACACTTCGAACTTCGTTGGTATAAAGGATATTACCATGATGTTCTCGGTTAGTGACATCTTGAACCTGAACCAATTTACCAGAAAGATCCTGGCCAATGCTGCTGCCGCTGCTTGCGGTATGGCCGATGTGGAGGCAAAGTTTGATATGAAAAAGAGTGACAAGCCTTTGATCGGCATGTCCAACTTGGGAGTGCTTACATTGGGTACCATTGAAGCGGTAAAACTTTTCCATGCTAAGGGTTACGAGGTTATTGTCTTTCATGCTGTAGGCTCCGGTGGACGCGCCATGGAGCAAATGATGAAAGAGGGGCTTATTGGTGCGGTCTTTGATTATGCCATGGGCGAGATCGCTGATGATGTGTGGGGTGTGCTAAGAGCCGGCGGCCCTGAGAGGCTGACAGTGGCGGGAAAGCTAGGTTTACCGCAGGTGCTTTGCCCAGGAGGTGCTGAGCACTTAGGTATTATTGTGCCACCCAATGAAGTACCGGAGGAATATAAAGATCACAAATATGTTTTTCATAGCCCGGTTGTTTTTGTGCCCCGGCTAAATGCGGAAGAGATCGTGCGAGTCGCTGATGACATTTGTAAGCGCCTGCAGCACACTAAGGACAAAGCCTACTTTATGGTTCCCAAACAAGGAGTAGGTACCTATTCAACTCCAGGTGGTGTTTTGGAAGACAAAAAATCTGATAAAGCTTTCTTTGATAGACTGAAAGAGAAACTTCCAGAGAATATTGAGGTAATAGAAAGGGATACTTACGCTGAAGATCCGGTTTTTGTTTCGGAAGCAGTGGACCGTTTGATCTCGTTGATCGAGGAGAGGGCAGAGGGGTAGTGTTTTAGTTGAAGGAACAAGGACCAATGAACAAGGAACCAAGAACTAAGAACTACCGTAACCCGAAGCAGTAATAAGCATCTCCCGGCTTCGTCCCTGGCTTACCACCACCTCCAGCCGCTATGACCACATACTGCTTACCATCAATTTCATAAGTTGCAGGGGTGGCGTAACCTCCAGCACCCATTTGGTATTCCCATAGCACGTCACCAGTGTCTTTATCGAAAGCTCGAAAACGCTCATCCATCGTGGCGGCAATGAAAACCAATCCACCGGCGGTAACCAATGGTCCACCCATATTGAAGGTTCCGGTGGGCTCCAGGCCCCTCGCTTCAAGCTCAGGATAGGTGCCCAAAGTGGCCTGCCAGGCAATTTCACCTTTATCCAGATCAATAGCATTCAAAGTACCCCAAGGTCGCTTGTTGATCGGGAAACCTTCCGGGTCCTTCATTTCTCGATGACCGGTAGCGACCCAAGGAATAGTATTGGAGCGGCTGAGGTTTTCACTATCAAGAATTATGTCATTCCCCTCATCTTTTATGTATGCCACCAAAGCATTACGTTCGTCCTCACTAAGCGAGGCAAATTTTGGCATCTGTCCTTTACCATTAAGTAGAACAGTTGCTATGTAAGCATTAGAACTATCCGCAGTACTGTTTCTCAAGGTAGTTAAATTTGGGGTTCCTGGATTTTTAGGATTTTCAAATCCATGGCAGTTGGAGCAATTGCTGCGGTAAAGTTGCCTACCTAAT
>JAOTYN010000168.1 GCA_029861825.1 Cyclobacteriaceae bacterium | reverse complement strand
GTCAAGGGGCTTTCAAAGCGCCGTGGAGCCGAGGATCACCTTCGGAGTAGGCACCTCTCAAAAAATAGATAGCCTGGTAGTGATTTGGCCTGATCTAACCTGGGAATGGCATACAGAAATCTCCGCTGATCAGGTTGTTACCCTAAGGCAAGTCGATGCGGGCGACCGCTATAAACTACCGGTTACCCCCTCATCCCAGGCATTTAAAGAAGTCACTGGTATAGTCCTCCATGGAAATTACCACCACACGGAGAACTCCTACAATGATTTTGATCACGAACGGTTATTGCCGCACGTGGTTTCTACGGAAGGTCCGGAAATCGTCACCGGTGATATAAACGGTGACGGCTTAGAAGATTTTATACTACTGGGATCCAGAGATGATCACGATAAATTCTTTATTCAACAACAGCAAGGAGATTACCGGGAAATGCTGCAGCCGGAGGTGCGGGTGGACAGTGCTTTGGAAAGTACTGCTGGTTTACTGTTTGATGCCGATGGGGATCAGGATCAAGACCTGCTTCTGGGTGCTGGCGGCAATGAATATCGATGGGGCGCCGCAGGACTTAAAATGCGATATTACGAAAATGATGGTACTGGGATTTTCGTTAAATCGGAGGCTAACACTCCGCCGGCGTCCGGTGATATCAGTACCATTAAGGCCGCAGATATTGACGGTGACCACGACCTGGATCTTTTTATTGGATCAAGGATAGTACCCGGCAATTATGGATTGATCCCCCGTAGTTACTTATTGCGCAATGACCAGGGTGCATGGACCGATATAACCCCGGAGTCTTTGGCCAATATCGGAATGGTTACCGATGCCGCATGGAGTAATTTGGAAGGGGATACTCTGCCTGATCTGGTAGTGGTAGGCGAATGGATACCCGTTACCATATTTGTAAATTCCCGGGGGCAACTAAGTTCTAATTTCACCATCCCCTTTAGTTCAGGGTGGTGGAATGTAATAGAGCCGGCAGATCTCGATGATGATGGTGACACGGACTTCATATTGGGGAACTGGGGCTTGAACAGTAAATTTGTAGCTTCTCCGCAAAAACCCCTATCCATGTTTGTCAAAGACTTTGACAATAACGGTAAGTCCGAATTTATCATAAATTGGTACCCGCCATTAGACTCCGGTTCGTATCCGTTTGCCTCCAAAATGGATATTACTGCCCAATTGCCGCAATTAAAGAAACAAGCGGTGAAGTATAGTGATTATGCGGGGATGACTTACGAAGATTTGTTTAATGACGGTCAACGGCAAGGAGCTTTGCAGTATGAAGTCCATACCCTGGCTTCTTCTATTCTGTGGAACAAAGGTGTTCAAGATTTTCAACTTACTGCTTTGCCTCAGGAAGCGCAGGTAAGCCCTGCATTCGGGGTGTTGGCCCAAGATCTGGACCAGGACGGATTACGGGATCTGCTGCTAATGGGAAATTTTTACGGTTTGAAGCCGGAGGTAGGACGACAGAACTCCAGCAGAGGTGTAGTGCTTAAGGGTGACGGCCATGGTAGTTTCTTGCCAGGGAAGGCATCATCTTTGGGAATCGACATTACTGGTGAAGTAAGAGATGTAAAGGTATTGCCTGGTAAAGATCTCAGAGTATTGATTTCCAGAAACAATGCACCTGCTGTATTGCTCCAAAGGCAACCTGCAGTTCCATAGCTCCCCAGATCCCCGGAACCGACCCCCCTTCGAACCGGTTATTAAGGCCCTATTACCCTTTATGTAGATCCATGAATTGTACCTAAGCAATGCCCAAGTTGCTAAAAATGAGCCAGATGGCTAGAACAATCAGCACTAAGCCGACGGTTAACACCACATCCCGGCGTTTTATCTCGAAAAATCCTTCAGATAGTTTTCCAAAGGTCACTCCCTGAAGTTTCTCCTGGCTGGGCCTGGGCGAAAACTGACTGAATATCCACATCACCACTGCCGACAATACAAACAAGTAGAGCGCAAAGTGTAAAAAATTAATGTTAACAAAAGTATCGAACAAGGGGTACTGACCGCTTACCATTTTTCCCTGATTATAGAAGAATTCCAGGATCAAACGTAGAGCGCCCAAAACAAAACCTACCCATAAACTTACTATGGCTCCGGTGGCATTAATACGATGAACGAACAAGCCGATCAGAAAAGCTGCCGCAATGGGTGGAGAAATGTAGGCCTGAACACTCTGCATGTACTGAATAATACCCCCGGATTCTGTAAGTACTCTCATTAGGGGAATGTATAAAAGAGAGATGAGTACCAGGATCACAGTGGCGGATTGCCCTACCCATACCAGCTCCCGTTCCTTGGCATGGGGTTTGAACTTTTTATAGAAGTCCATAGTGAACAAAGTGGAGCAAGAATTAAAGGCAGATGAAAGCGAACTCATTAAGGCTGCTAGCAAGCCGGCCAATACCAGCCCTCTAATACCTGACGGCAGCAAGTTGGTGATCAAGATGGGCAGCGCTTTGTCAGGATTATGCAGGTCCAGTTGTAACAATCCGCTGCCTGCAAGTCCAAATGCCAGGATCCCCGGTATCACGAATATGAACAGCGGCAGTTGCTTGAGATAACCGGCAAATAATGATCCGCCCCGAGCATTGGTAACGTCCTTGGCAGACAAAACCCTTTGCACTATGAACTGATCGGTACACCAATACCAAATTCCCAGGATGGGAGCTCCGAACAACATACCGGTCCAGGGGTAAGAAGTATCTTCCACCGGACGCCATAAATTGAAGAAATTTGAGGCTTCCGCACCGGTTCCGGCTGCAGTTTCAGCAACCGCTAAGCGCATTCCTTCCCAACCCCCGATGGCATGAAAGCCAAAAAAAGTGACCAGGAACATTCCACCCAGTAAAATGAACAGTTGCACCATGTCGGTGTAAAGCACCGCCTTAAATCCTCCGAAAACAGTATATACTCCGGTAGTAAGCACCACTACCAGGGCGCCGGTCCAGAACGGTATACCCAGTACCTCAAAAACTAAGGCTCCTGCAAAAATGGTAAGGGAGATCTTGGTTAGCACGTAGGCCGTTATGGACACAATGGAGAGGTAAACGCGGGCGCCCGCCGAATATCTTCTTTCCAGGAACTCAGGCATGGTGAATACACCACTTTTCAGATAAAAAGGCACGAATAGCCAACCTAGAACGATCAATACCAGGGAAGCCAGGATCTCGAATTGTGCTGCTGGCATATCGCCACGGGCTCCTGAACCGGCTAGTCCAATGATATGCTCGGCTCCTATGTTGGAAGCGAATAGAGAGGAGCCAATAATAAACCAGCCGGCATCCCGGCTGGCTAGAAAGTAGTCTGTAGATCCTCTTTGTTTTTTATCCCTTCGGGTGATCCATATGGCCAGGGCGAATATGGCTATGAAATAGAATAAGATGACCAGAGAATCGAGAAAGCTTATCATTCCAGGGGCTTATAATCTGGTCAAGTATAAGGAATCAGAAACGATTTACCATTTGCTAAGCCCTAAAAGTTTTTCGCCCAATTCCGTCAATTCTGCCCTGGGATAGCGGGTTTTTTCAAAATTTCGGGGATCGCCTGGGAAGGCATAGCCGTCCGGTGCGATGCGATGTTTCCAGGAGTTTATCCTCCAGTTGCGCATTTCGTCATTGTGCTCTTCGGCCGGCATCATGGAAATGTATTGGGCTATACGCACTTTATCCTGAGAACGGTTAGGCCGGATCCCATGAGGTTGCGTACTGTTAAAGATCAGTAGATCACCAGCTTCCATTTTTACTTTTTCAATTTTGTCTTCCAGTCCAGTGATGTCCGGCTTAAAGTGATCCCGGTCTTCTGGCTGGGTAAGTTTCCACTCATCGTAGGTGCGGAATAGTTCCGGGATACACTGAAACCCTCCCATATTCTCATCTGTTTGATCGCAAAGTGCCAACACACCCTGTACGTTTTGAGGTCTGGTTTCCGGGTCGTAGTCCCAATGAATAAATCCCTGGTACTCGTGCCCTGGCTTTATGGGAAAGTTAAGATTGGCCCGGTCGATGGTGACCCATAATTTCTCGGTTCCCCAAATATCTGCAAAAGCTTGATGGACCTTAGGGGTTTGACGGTTATTCCACAGGAATTGGTTATTATATACTTCTACCATTCCGGTACCGGTTAGTTCTTTCATCTGCATTTCCGCGCGGGGTGGGGTATACCAGGTAGTCGCATCGTTGGGGTCTTTTTCCTCAAATTCCCATAAGAATTTAGCGGTAGCTTCCGCCTGACTTCTGGGGATAGCGTTCTTTACAATGATATAACCATTGTGCTTCCAGAATTTCCAATCCTCTTCGCTGAGGACTCTTAAAGGTTCGTCGTTTTCGCGGTCACTTAGCTTTACTTTGCTACTGGTAGCAGTGGAAGGATTGCCGGGAATGTCTTTGTGGCCCTGGTTAGGAGTTTGCTGGATGTTTTCGATTTTAGTTTCCATGTGGCAGCAATTTAAATTGTTCTTATACAAAGGTAGTTGGTATAGGTAGCTTAAACCACGCCCATAATGACCAATTATTGAACAATATTGATAAATATGCGCTATATTTAGTACAAAAATAGACAAATACCTTAAACTTTATGAAGTCGCAACTTGAGGAAATACGCCAGGACGCGCACAGCTCACTACGCATAATGGTGAATCCCAATCTAAGTGACTTCTTCTTTTGGCATTTCCATCCGGAGCTGGAGTTGGTTTACATTGAAGGAGCTGATGGTACCCGGCATGTAGGAGAGCATATTTCTAAATTTTACGGCAGCGATCTGGTGTTCATTGGATCTAATATCCCTCATTTGAATTTCGATTACGGCATTAAGACACCTTATCGAAAGATCGTAGTGCACTTGAGGCCAGATTTTATGGAAAGCGCTCGTCTGAACACCCCGGAATTACAGCAAATCAGCAGGTTATTTGAGCTGGCCGCCTACGGTATTAGTTTTAGTAAGGCTTGTCAGTTACAGGTGGCGCAAGCGCTTTTGGAAATGCATACTTTTTCCCCCTTTCAACAGTTTATTGAGATCCTCAAAGTATTCCAATCATTAGCCGCTGATGAACATTACCAGCTGTTGCATAAAGAACCGGTAAAGAATCTTCAGGGAGTAAGAGAAAAAGAACGTATAAAGAGGATCTATGATCTGGTAGAGGTACACTATTCCCGAAAAATTGATCTGCAGGAGGCGGCATCACTTGCCAACCTTTCCAAGGAGGCTTTTTGCCGTTATTTCAAGCGTATGACCAGGCTTACCTTCACAGAATTCGTCAACCACTACCGCATCGATATGGCCAAAAAAATACTTTTACAAGGCTCCCAAATTAACGACGCCTGCTTCGAATGCGGTTTTGAAAGCATTTCTTACTTCAACCGGGTATTCAAAAGAGTCACCGGTACCAATCCTATGGCATTTAAAAAGGCACACAGTGTTTGAAGTGATTCCCTCTAGATAATTGGCTCTACCCAGGATATTTTCTTAGATTGTAAGTTAATTCTGGCCAAACTGGGTGCACAAAAGCATGACCGTGAATCGATTAGCATTTATTTTACTTATAAGCCTGTTGCCCATGGGAACGATACAGGCACAGGTACAAGCCCCGGATATTCAGTTTCAGCATATTTCCCAAGGACTTTCACAAAATACCGTAACCTCAATTTTACAGGACCAATACGGTTTTCTCTGGTTTGGCACCCGCAATGGCCTTAACCGCTACGACGGGGTGGCCATGAAACAATACGACCGCAGATTCCGCGATAGTATCAGTGTAAGTCATGGATTTGTAAACTGTATATTTGAGGACAGTAGGGGTACTTTGTGGGTTGGCACCAGAGACGGAGGACTAAACCGTTATCACCGCGAAAGAGATGAGTTTTTAAAGGTACAAATAGAAGAGGATGCTTATGGATTGAACAGTGCATCTGTTACCGACTTGTACGAAGACCAGCAGGGCAATTTCTGGATTGGAACTCAGGACAATGGGCTCATACTGATGGACCGCTCCACCTTTGAATGCCAGGGTTACCAACATCAGCCTTTTGATCGTTTTAGTATTTCCAGCAATTTTGTAGAGAAGATATTTGAAGATAAGAATGGTAATTTATGGGTAGCATCCCGTTATCATGGTTTGAATTTACTGGATGAATCCCATCAGCGATTTTACCGGTACTCACACGATCCTACTAATCCTTCCTCATTAAGTCACGATGAGATCAGGGATGTATTGACCGGCGGTGATGGCAATATTTGGATTGGCACCCAGGATGGATTGAATCTCATGTACTACGATGCCACCAATCAAGTGCGGTTTCAGCGGTTCAAGCATGACATCAACGATCAGAACAGCATTTCGTACAACGTAGTCAACATCTTAGAGGAGGATGATTACGGAAACATCTGGATAGGAACAGAAAATGGGGGGTTATCCATCTATAATCCCCGTCAGCAAAAGTTTGACCGCTACTATCACAATCCTAAAGATCTCACCAGCGTAGGAAGTAATAGTTTTTGGTCCATATATAAAGACCACTCCGGTATTATGTGGCTAGGACCCTTAAACGCGGGAATTAACAAGTACGACCCCAAAGGCCATAAGTTCAAGCACTATAAAGTGAAACCTTATTTACAGAACACCCTGAGCCACAGCAATGTCACCTGTTTCCTGGAAGACAAAAAAGGCAACCTGTGGATCGGTACGGACGGTGGAGGTCTTAACTACCTGGACCGCGCCACAAATACTTACACTCATTACCGGCACCATCCTCAGGATCCCCGCAGCCTGGGTAGTGATGCCGTATTATCGCTTATCCACGATAAACAGGGCAGGCTATGGGTGGGCACCTGGGAGGGAGGTCTGAATGTATTCCATCCTGAAACGGGAACCTTTGAGCGCTTCATACATGATCCACATGATGCTAAAAGCATAAGCTCCAATAATATCTTTTCGATGTTGATCGATGATCAAAATAGGTTTTGGGTTGCCGCTTCCAGAGGCGCCTTGGATCTTTTTGATACCGAAATGGGGACTTTTCACCATTTCAGAGAGAGGGACTACCCACACGAGAGCATTTATAAAGTTTACCAGGACAGTCGAGGCAATTTGTGGCTGGGATCCGAACTTCGGGGTTTAACCCTATTCGAATGGAATGGCGGGGAAGACTATGCTTTCAGACACTTTTCATTTGAACCGGGGTCAGCCGGTGGGATAACCGCTCGCGGAGTAATTAGTATTTTTGAGGACAGCCGTGACAATCTGTGGATAGGCACTGAAGGAGGTGGGCTTAATCTATTCGATCGAGCTCAGAAGAAGTTTCAGGCCTATACCAAAGCTGATGGGCTTCCCAATGATGTGATTTATGGGATCGTCGAAGATCAACAAGGGTATATTTGGCTTAGCTCCAACAAAGGGGTATCTCGATTTGACGTGAAGGATGGAACCTTCCGCAACTACGACCACGCCGACGGGTTGCAGGCCGATGAATTTATCCGGGGCGCTCATTACCAAACCAGCCAGGGAGAGCTGATCTTTGGAGGTATTCAGGGGTTTAATACCTTCTTTCCGGAAGAAGTTAGGGACAACCCACATATTCCTCAAACCCGGTTGACAGAATTTCGCATCAACAATCAATTGATCAGATCTACAGACCAAGATTCCCCGCTTAGCGGTCACATTAATGATGTTGAAGAGATCGTATTGGCCCATGACCAATCCATGTTCAGTTTTGAGTATGTAGCCATTAGCTACGCGCAAGCTTCTAAAAACCAGTATCAGTATATTTTGGAGGGATATGACCAGGATTGGCAAATAGTAGGGAACAACCGGCGTGCCAGCTATAACAAAGTCCCCCCGGGTGAATACCTTTTTAAGGTTAAAGGCTCCAATAACGATTTGATTTGGGATGATTTAGGGGCATCCATACGTTTAATAGTGAAACCACCCTGGTGGGCTACGAATTGGGCATATGCTGTTTACACGATTTTAGCGCTGGGATTGCTGCTGTGGGGCCGGCAGGTCATTATCAACCGGGAGCGTTTGAAAAGCGATCTACGTCTGGAGCACATGGAGCTCACTAAAATGCAGGAAGTAGATCAAATGAAAAACAGGTTCTTTACCAATATTTCTCATGAATTCAGAACGCCCCTTACGCTTATTAAAGAACCCTTAATGGCCATGTACAACGGGGAGTTTGTGGGTAGCACTAAGAACCAGTATCGCATCATGTTGCGAAATACTCAAAAACTGCTGCGGTTGATCAACCAGCTGCTTGACCTTTCTAAATTAGGCGAGGGAAGTTTAAAATTGGAGGCCTCACAAGGTGATCTTGGTAAATTCCTAGGGCTTGTTGCGGAATCGTTCAGATCCCAGGCCGATCGCCAGTGTATCACCTT
>JAOTYN010000167.1 GCA_029861825.1 Cyclobacteriaceae bacterium | reverse complement strand
TAGACAAATCGATCTACTTGCTGCTCAAAGGCTATAAAATCTTCTGAATCGATAAATTTTTCCGTGTAGGGATCAATATTGGGCTGTACCGCCACCAGCTCAACGTTTGGTCCTTTCTCCTGGTAGGATCCATATCGGATATAGGAAATAACAATTGGCAGTAAAACCCCTAGAACCGTTGCCCACCACCAGGAACGACGCATCTTTAATAGTGAGACCAACACTGCAATGTTGATCGCCACAATCCAAAGCGTACCCCCGAAAACACCGGTATATTCATACCACTGTATCCACTGGGGATACATGGCAAAGCCGTTTCCCAAGGTTAGCCATGGCCAGCTTATCTCCCAGTTAAGGTGAATAAATTCAAAGGAACACCAGTACAATAGGAGACCCAAATAACCCCAGGAAGCGCCGCCAAGTCTGGCTGTTAGTCTGAATAAGACCCACGGAATGGTCATTAATAAAGAATTGGCAACTATGGCCACTACACCTCCCACAGCTGTTGAATAATACATCCACCAGGTGGTACCCGTATTCCAGATCAAACAGGCCCAAAAAGCCATCAGAAAAAAGCGGAATCCTCGGCGATCCAATCGTAAATGATGTTCGGCCCAAAGCAAGGGTACCCAAGCTACGAATAGTATGGGAGCGGCTTTTCCTACTGGCCAGCCCAGCCATAATAACAGACCGCTTAAACTGGCAGCGCCCCACAAATGAAGAGACTTAGGCTCCGATAACCAGGACGAATTCACCCTTTATTGATTTTTGTTCAAAATAAGATATCACTTCCTCAAAAGTTCCCCGTACGGTTTCTTCGTGTAACTTAGTTAGTTCTCGTGAGACTGCAACAGGACGAGCCCCCAAAACTTCGTGAAGTTGTTTCAGGGTTTTTAACAATCGGTGAGGAGATTCGTAAAGAACCATAGTCCTGGTTTCCAAGGCAAGTTCAGCCAACCTTTTCCGGCGACCCTTTTTTAACGGCAGGAAACCCTCAAATACAAAACGATCGATGGGTAATCCGGAGTTAACCAAGGCCGGAATTAATGCGGTTGGCCCTGGCAGACACTCCACATCCACTTCATGCTGCAGACAAGCACGCACCAAAAGAAATCCGGGGTCGGAAATACCGGGAGTGCCGGCATCGGTGACCAAGGCCATGGTTTCCCCCCTTTTCATCCTGTTTACCAGGTCCTCTACCTTTTTATGTTCGTTATGGGCATGATAACTCTGTAAATTAGCGGATATGCCAAAGTGTTTTAACAACTTCCCGGAAGTACGGGTATCTTCAGTTAAGACTGTATCTGCCTCTTTTAAGATCCGAATAGCCCGCAAAGTCATATCTTCCAAGTTCCCAATGGGTGTTGGAACCAGATATAGGCGAGTAGTAGAGGGCATTAAGCTAATGGCTTATGGGGCTATGCCACTAACTCATCGATAGCGGCTGCCAGCGTGCGGTCTTTGTCCGTTACAATATCGCCGGCGTCATGGGTGCTTAATTGGATGATCACGGTGTGGTATACATTGCTCCAATTGGGGTGATGATCCATCTTTTCTGCAAGAATCGCCACTTTGGTCATAAATCCGAAAGCCTCTACGAAATTGTTGAATTCAAAGGTTCGCGATAATTTATTGTCTTGTTCGGTCCACATGATTGTAGGATGTTATAGTGCTAAGACGCCATCGATCTGGTAAGCCTTTTCATATATTCTCATCACCTCTTCGGATGATTCCATAATGATCTTAACAGATACACTGCGGTAATTCCCTTTGGAAGAATGCTTTACAGTGGTGTTCTCTGGAGGGAACAACGCTGTTACTTCACTTTCCTTGGAACTGGGTACGATAAATTTAAACAAATACCACGAGGGCCAGGAGTGTTCCTGATCCAACCGATCTTTGAATTCATCCCTGGACTGGTCATAGTTCATAACACCATGGGATTAATAGAATTTGTATCGGCGATCCTCTATCTCTGCACTTTCTTTAATGGCATTGCTCACGTTGAACGAGGTCCTGTTTTCCAATTGCTGGGTAAGCTGTTGTTTATACAGGGTGTAATCCGCAATTTCAGGGGCCGGTGTTTTGGAAATCAATTCAATGATTAAAACGCCGTTTTCTGATTCCATGGGAGCAGTGCGTTCACCTGGCTCCATAGCAAAAGCTCTGCCCACAGCCATTGGAGCAAAGCCTACATTTGGAATGGAATTACTGCTGAGCTTAAGGTCGCTGGTATTATAAACGGTGGCGTCGGTACCATAAGCACTGGCCAGCTGGTCCAGGTCACCCTCTAAGCCATTGAGTTTATCTATGATCAATCGGGACTTTTTCTGGTTCTTTATTTTCAGGGTAACCTCATTTCGTACATCTTCAACCGTAGCGGTCCCTTTCTCGGTCTCATTGGTCATTACCGCCACTACATAATTGTCGTCGATCTCATAAACATCGGAGACCCGTCCTTCTGACGCCTCCCTGTACAGCCAGCTAACAATTTGCCGGGCATTACCTAAAGTACCGAATCTACGGGCATTCTTGTCAACATTTGTGGCATCGTAGACATTTAATCCATCCTGGCTAGCAGTGGCTTCAAAACTTTCCAGGTCGTCGCTTTTACTTCTAAAGATATCGGCTTTACGATAGGCCTCATCCCTGGTTTTATCACTAGGCAACAGCTCCCTGCTAACAGTTGCTAATTTGTAAGACTGGTTGTTAGCGGCGTTAGTAACACTGATGATATGATACCCAAATTGGGTCTCCACCAGCTCGGGTAACAAACCCGGTGCGGAGGCATCAAATACCGCGTCTTGGAATTCGGCTACCATGGCTCCACTGCGGAACCATCCCAAGTCGCCTCCCTGACTGGCCGTACCATCGGTACCATGAATCAGGGCTTTTTCAGCAAAATCAGCTCCTGACTTAAGATCCTGTAATACTTGCTGCGCTTCCGCTCTGGCGTCCTCCTTTGCTTCAATACTATTGTCTGCCCATTTGAACAGTATGTGCTTGGCTCGGGCAGCCATAATGGTGTCCTCCACTATGTCAGAAACCTTATAAAGATTGTAATATCCGTTTTCTGTAAAAGGACCGTAAACCGACCCAATCGATAAATTTTCAAAATCTGATTGCAAGATCAATGGCAACAAGTCTACCGTATAGCCGTTGTATCCACTGCCCATTTCTGTATTGGTACGGGCAAATACGGAATCGTCCGTGCGCCTTTCAAAATCTTCCTTGATACTTTGCAACTCGGTTTGGAAATCAGTGCTGTCCAGTGCAGAAGGCTTAATAGAAAAGGTAACGTATTTGAGGGCTCGACTTTCTTCCACAGTGTATTCCTGTTTATGATCGTCCAGATACAGGGATAGCTCACTGTCGCTAACCGTAACCGCGGAATCCCCTATAGCATAGTAGGGCACGTATAGATATTTTAATTCTGCCACTTCGGTCTGGTCCTGATAAACCCTCTTCGATTCCTCCTGGGTGGCATAACTTGATTTTACCAGCAGGTTATCATATTTGATGCGCCTTCGTCCTGCTAAGATGTCATCTTCCATACTGTACCATGCAGCCTGAGTCTCGGGGGGGAAGTTATTTAGATTGCTTAAGAACTGTATGATTGATTCCTGATCGAACTGACCGGTAGAGGGATCAGTAAATGCTGCTACCAGGTCGGGGTGTATGTTCTTACCCTGGACCATGTCTACTTCTTCCTCTCTGGTAACTTCCACACCTAGCTCCTGGAATTGCTCACTAAAAGCGATGTCGGCTATCATTCGTTCCCAGGCTTGTTCCCGAATACTGTTGGATTCCATATCGTTGGGCCGGCGGCCATTGCGCAGGGTGAACTTCTGAGTCATTAACTCTATTGCGTTTTGATACTCAGGAGCTTTGATGGTCTGACCTGCTATTTCCCCTACGCTGTTATCCTGACCGCCAAATAATGAAGATCCCGGTCCTAACACATCTGCCAGCACAAAGGAAAGTATAGCTACACCTACTGCTGCCACTATCCAGGTTCCAGCCTTATTCCTTAGTTTGTTAATCAATGCCATAATTCATCAAAATAGAGAACGGCAAAATTACTCACATAATAAGTCAAAATCAAAATATTAAAGCAGGTATTGTCAGGTAGTTTCCAGGTTTCTTTGAATGTTCATTTTTACCGTTTCAATGCGTGTCTCCTGTAAACTGACTATGGTAAAAGTGAAGGGTGGAATATCAATGATCTGGTTTAATTCCGGAATATCCTCGTTAACGGACAAAATGAACCCTCCCAAGGTATCATATTCGCCTTCCGGAAGCTCCCATTGGTATCGTTCGTTAAGGTAGTCGATCTCGTGCCGGGCACTAAGCAAGTAAGTATGTTCTGCGATTTTTTGTTCGATCAGATCTTCATCATCATGCTCGTCCTGGATCTCCCCGAAAATCTCCTCTATGATATCTTCAATGCTCACAATCCCTGAAGTTCCGCCAAATTCATCCACTACCAACGCTAAGCTTTTATGTTCGTTGATGAACTGGATCATCAACTCGTTGGCCAATAGGGTTTCTGGCACAATGATAATGTGAGACAGGATATCATTAATGGCTTTAGGCTTCTTGAATAGCTCCTGGGAGCTGCAGTACCCAATAATATCATCAATATTGTTCCGGTAGATCAGGATCTTGGAATGGCCGCTTTCTATAAATGCCTGTTTAAGTTCATCGATACTGTCCTCTACTTCCACCGCCACGATCTCTGTACGGGGGATCATGCATTCTCTTACTCTGACAGTTTTGAATTCAAGAGCATTGTGAAATATTTTGGTATCGACCTCCACATCCATTTCAGTATCGCTTTGTTGCAACTTTTTTAAATAGTTGTTCAGATCGGTCAAACCGAAAACTGGTTCGTCGTCGGAATACTCCAGCCTCAGTACCTTAACAATCATGAACTTCGACAACATTACCACTACATAGACCATCGGCTGCATGATCCAGTAAATTAGCTGCATGGGCCATGCAAAGACTTTCAGCATACGGTTGGGATTAAGCAGGAACAGGCTCTTTGGGGTAAATTCCGCAGCAATTAGCACCAATATGGTCGCTATTACTGTTTGAGCCACCAGTACAAATCCTTGGTTGTTAAGCAGGGAAGGCAATATTTGTTTTAAAACTGGCTCCAAAATGGCAGCCATGAATATACCGTAGATCACTAGCGCAACCGTGTTGCCCACCAGGGTGGTGGCTATAAACTTACTGGGATTCTTAGCAAAGCGTGATAGTATACGTCCGGTGAGGGTACCCTGTTTCCCCTGCAACTCGATTTGCAGTTTGTCAGAAGAAATAAAAGCGATCTCTATGCCCGAGAATACAGCTGAGAACAGTAATGAAACCAGTATGATGGTAATCTGATGGTATTCCATTGATTAGGAAACGCTTCTGAAGGTGAACTTACAAAAATTTGCCATTTTTCAAATTTTAGGACTCCTCTTTATTGCTGCGTTTCCGTAGGTTGTACCAAAGGAGCAATGCTACGCTCAACATGATGATCCAATAGCTGTACATGATTCCGAATTTCATGGTCTGATGAACCCCGATAATAAATAATCCTGCGGCTAATGATAGAATTAATGTGTCCAATAGCTTCATATAGGGTTATTCATTTTCCGGAGTATCCAAACCCAGCTCACCGGTGGGCTTTAGAATTCTATAGCTGCTAAAATCCTGCTTCGCAGTGAGCCCTTCTCCATGTAAAACGTCGTCTTCGGTTTCAATAATGACGAACTTATCTGTGTAGACTTGCTCCTCGTCCACATCCCAAAACAGTTCTTCGGTGCTTAATTTCTGTTGATTCTTTAGGCTTATTAGCTTTACATTGCCCAGGGCCCTATAAATATTGGTCTCTTTAGTATAATAGGCTTGATCTCCTTGCAGGGTTGAGGACACCACCGAATCCTCCTCATAGAATTCCACGTATATCCCTTTGGGATACTCCTGATCTCCATTTTCGAATTCTTTCATCAAGGCCGCCTGCACCATCAACCGCACTACCGCGGAATCACTGTACCACAGATTCAGATCTTCCACCTCGTAGAACGGTCCCTCATATACGGTAACCTCATCCAATTGGTCCTGGCCGTCGCTACAAGAGGTCAAGGCTATCATCAAAACCAGCAAAAAACTGGAAGTCCATGATATTAAAGGTTTTAACATAGTGCAAAATAAAAAAAGCGGTCCACGGGACCGCTCTTTTTTAATGGTTTCTTGGACTAGTCCCGAGTGAGCAAAGTAACGGATTCTCCTATCCAGCAGCCCACGGTTAGGTTCCCGCCGGTCGACTTGCCTTCCAGGAATATTTCTTCTTTTGAGGGAAATTGGTCCTTAGCTCGCTTCATAGCGGAAGTATTTCCAGCTCTTTTGAACATCTCATATGCCGCCAGGTAGCAACCCCTATCATCGACTTTGCTCTTACCGGCCTTACAACTGTTGTAACTGCTGAAGTATAAGTTGCCAATGCTGGTATAGGCTTTACCGGCCAGACTGGGGTCTACTGAAACCGCTCTGCGGAAATAATCCCGGGCTTTGGATTTACCTCCCCGTTCAGCTTCCAGTCCACCCAAAGCCAGGTATATTTCACCTTTTTTTGTGTTGTCTTCGGTAAGATCCAGAGCCCTATTCAAATATTGACTGGCACAGGTGTTGTCCCCGTTCCCTTTACATTTTAAACCAATTACTTTGGCCATACCAAAATCCGGCTCTGCTTCAAACACGCTTTTGGCAGCGCTCATGAACAGGTCGCTATCTGTACATTTGCCGCTCAAAGATAGTTGGATGATTTTCTTGGCCATTTTAGTGTTGGAGGGTTCAGCGTTAAACTTGGGACCCAGATTCGTTTCTACAAAGTTGCAATCAACAGTCACTACTTCCGACAGCATTCCATCGATCTGACCTTGCAAGCTTTCGTATTTTTCGCCTTTCTTGTTAGCCAATGCCCCAGAAATTCGGTCATAGCGGTCCAAAATATCCTCGTCAGTGAGGTTTCCTCCATTTTTCTGATGACGTCGAATGATATCCATATAGGCCACAGTACTTCCGTCAAAAAATTTAGAGCCATTCAGATTCAAGGCCTTATCAAAGAGCTCCAATAACTCAGGGTACTTTTGTTGGTTACCGCGGAAGAACTTATAAGCCGTGGATGCCTTACGATTTAGCACATTGGCTTCCTGATTAAAATACTTGATCCGCAGGTCGTACATCGCCAGGGCCTTATCCTGATAGGATTCTTTAGATGCGGCATCCTGTGCCTTGGAGGCGAGTCCTTCGTAGATCTTTGCTCCATTAATATAAATGGAGGGGTTTAGATCAGGCGCATTTTGATGCAGCCAGCTCAGGGGTTCTAAAGCTCCTTCAAAATTGCCTGTTTTATAGGCATCGGTATACAACACATTTTTCTCTTCTGCGGTCGCCTTGTCTTCTGGCCAATTCCACTGAGCCATAGCAGAAACGGCAGTAAACATCAGAATAAGAGTAAGTTTCGCGTTCATTTTCATTACTTAATCAAATTTTCTTCTAATAAACCATTTGTTGTCATTAACGGTTAGTCCCAGATAAGCTTTAAAGTAAGTCTCTCGTATCAAATTATCGTCGGTTGTGCCTCTTTGTCCTACTTTAAAGGCTAAATTCAACCGGGACAAGTTACGTAATGGTAATGTTATACCAAAATTGATACCAAAATCGGTTATGTCTGTATTATTTACTTTATATGGGGTTTGCTGATAGTTAAACCCTAAGCGATAAGTAATTCTTTTCAAGTAGTTGGATGCTGAAAACAGATCAGGAGTCCAACTCCCGCCCAGAGCAACATTGGTCATATCATTCAAACCGGTGACTTCTCCGTCGAAATTCTCGTATTCCGACCAAGGTGCCAATACCACGTCCAATCCCACAGACCATTTGAATCTCTTATCGTAGGAGACCCCTAAACCCAATGTTGAAGGAAACTTGACTGTCCCTTTTACATTATCTGTAATCAAATAAGGCAAGGTGTCTGCAGGGGAAAGTAGGTCGCCACCCAGGTCGCGACGTTCCAGTCTTTCCAGACGGGTAACTTTTCGGTCTCCTCCAAAATCGTAGATTATCCCAAAGTTCAGATAGTCTTCGTTTTCCTTAATCTCAATGTTGTATGCTGCTCCCAAACCCCAAGCAAAATCCGAAAAGGAATTGCGTTCTAAATTTACCGTTTGGAAGTTGGTATTTTCAATTAGGAAAGACGTCTCACGGCGTATGGTACCAAAAATATAAGAGCTTCGCAAACCCAACGACAAGGACTCGGTAGCTTTAAATCCTGTAGCAAAATATGCCTGGGATATGCCCCCGCTGCCATCAAAGCTAGTAAGCAGCTGAGAGCTAC
>JAOTYN010000166.1 GCA_029861825.1 Cyclobacteriaceae bacterium | reverse complement strand
CTACCTCAAATGGCTTGATCAGCTATGGCAGCCTAAAATTCCTGATCCCCAGGAAAGAATCAAATTCGTTCTGGCGTCCTACAATGTAGGTCAGGGTCACGTACTGGATGCCCGTAAGTTAAGTTCCAAATACGGCAAGGATCCCAGGATCTGGGATGAGAATGTGGCCTTTTATTTGGAGCAAAAATCCAAGCCGCAGTTTTACAACGATCCTATTGTAACCGCTGGATATTGTAGAGGACTCGAACCTGTAAACTATGTACGGGAAGTCTTACAGCGCTATGAGCAGTACCGTCAACTCATGGCCAAGGAACCTTTACTTTCATCGGCGTAAGACTAAGACTTTAGAAGAGTTCCAACTGTTTTAAGGCTCCTTCGTGTTTCAGCAACCATTTCTTGCGGAACAACCCCCCGGCATAACCCACCAAATCGCCGTTACTTCCGATTACCCGGTGACAGGGAATTACAATTGCAATGGGATTTTTACTGTTTGCATGTCCTACCGCCCGTACGGCCTTGGGGTCACCTAAACGTTGTGACAACTCACCGTATGAGAGTGTTTCGCCCCATGCGATATGCCCCAGTTCCCGCCACACTTTCTGCTGAAAATCACTTCCTTGAGGATCCAAAGTAAGTGAGAATTTCTTTAATTGGCCTTGAAAGTACAAAGCAAGCTGTTCCAGTGCCTGCTGGTGCCAGGGAGGGCCAGATTCCATCTCAGGTTCTTCCCGGGATTCAACGAAAGAAATAGCCTTAACCCCACGATCTGTACTGGTAACTCTGATGGTCCCTAGTGGGGTATCCAAATATGAACAACTGCTTTTACTGGTCATTCTGCAATTTAGAAAATGTCCTATAAAAAAAGGGGATACCTAACGGCATCCCCTCTGTTGTTCATTATATGTTATTTACGAAGACTAAAAATTAGGAAACTACAACGGTAACTTCGTCTGTACTCTCAGAGATTTTAGATAAAGGAGCGACGTTGAACGCTTTTTTACCTTTATGACCACAATACGTACAGTTATAGTATTTTAATAATTGACCGGCTGTTTCTGTGGTAGGGGATTGTAATAACTCCTCCTTCACCACTTTCAATGTCTGATAACTGCACTCAGAACACTCAGTGGCGTGCAGGTGACCAGCATACTTTTCAATTTTGGTATATCCGGTTTCTTCATCAACCCATACATCATAATCTACCGAAAAGATATTTTCCTCAGCCTGCATACCTTCGTCCAAATGCACATCCTCTTCTTCTTCACTCAACAACTTCATAGGCTTACCCGACTTGGGCGAGATCCTGGGCTTATATCGCAGCTGTTGTAGCTTCTTTTCTAGAAGCGTAGGGTAGTAGTAATTCAATAAATTATGAGCCACAGAAATGGCTAGGATCGACATCATCACCGCCACAAAAAGACTCACCACAAACCAAATCACGGTGGGCTCTTTACTCAAGCTCGTCAAATATAATGCAAGTCCTGAAATCAAGAATACGCTGGAATAGAACAACAACTTGATTTCATGTAAGTTGCGAAAATCGTATTTGCTTTTGTAATCTCTGGAGCTCAGTAATTTAACCCAGAAGTATAAAAGAATGATGAGTCCCAGGCCAATTACCCCATATGACACCAACATAGCCCATTGGTTCCATATTTCGATACTTTCAATTTTGTCGTACAATAACATGTTTCTAACTGTTTAATCGGGTATTATTATTTCAAATCAATTTAGGTTTAACACTAAATACTTTTCCGATTACGAGTTAGCACTATTTGATAGCAGAGAAAAGCAATTTTTTTTACAAAAGTTACATGCGTAAAGAACCAAAAGAATTTTATCCCACTGCAAGTAAGAGGGTTATGGCATGTGGAAAGAAATGATAATAAGCTGTTAAATGGTCTGTGGGGTGCTGTCTACCAATAAGGAACGAGCCGCTTGGGCGATCCCTTGGGGGTCGAATTCGCACTCTTTATGCAATTCGATTTGTTGCCCGTGTTCAATAACACGGTCCGGTATCCCCAGTCGTTTAACAGAGGCCTTATAGCCATGATCTGCCATAAACTCTAGTATGGCACTGCCAAAGCCACCTTTCAGACAACCGTCCTCAACAGTCAAAACTTTATGGAACTTATTGAATATGTGGTGCAAAAGCTCTTCGTCAAGGGGCTTAACGAACCGCATGTCGTAATGAGCGGGGTATAAATGATCGCCCTGAAGTTCTTTACAAGCTTGCACGGCGTAATTACCGATGTGACCTATGGTCAAAATTGCCAGGTCCTCTCCTTCCAATATCACTCGCCCAGTGCCAATTTCAATTTCTTTCATGGGTGTGCGCCACTCAGGCATAACTCCCTGACCACGAGGATACCTAATCGTGAAAGCAGTCTTATCACGGGGCAATTGGGCAGTATACATAAGATTGCGCAACTCAGATTCATTCATGGGCGCGGTAACGATCATATTTGGAATACACCTCATGTATGCCAGATCATAAGCTCCGTGATGGGTAGGGCCGTCTGCTCCCGCAAACCCCGCACGATCCAAACAGAAGTTGACCGGCAGGTTTTGGATACAAACATCATGTATGACCTGGTCGTAGGCCCGCTGCATGAAGGTGCTGTAGATATTGCAGAAGGGCACAATGCCCTGGGTAGCTAAACCAGCACTAAAGGTTACCGCGTGCTGTTCGGCGATCCCCACATCCAAAGCGCGGTCAGGCATGGCCTCCATCATTATGTTCATGGAAGAACCCGATGGCATGGCTGGGGTTATCCCCATTATTTTGCTATTTTTTTCCGCAAGCTCTACCAAGGTATGACCAAATACCTGCTGATATTTTGCCGGTTGTGGACGATCAGGGACTTTTTTGTGGATCTCTCCGGTAACCTTGTCAAAAGTTCCGGGGGCATGCCATTTGGTTTGATTTTTTTCCGCTTCCGCAAACCCTTTTCCTTTAACAGTTACACAATGAAGGATCTTAGGCCCTGGAATACTCTTGAGGTCCTTTAACACACTTACTAGGTGATTAACATCGTGACCATCAATAGGTCCAAAATATCGTAAATTCAGGGACTCAAAAAGATTGCTCTGTTTCAATAAGGCGGCTTTAATACCATTCTCAACATTGGATACGATTTCTCGGGCACTTGAGCCGAATTTACTAAGCTTACCTAGGGCATACCAAACCTCGTCCTTTACCTTATTGTAAGTTTTAGAGGTGGTTATATCCGTAAGATAGTCTTTGAGAGCCCCAACATTGGGATCAATAGACATACAATTGTCGTTCAAGACGATCAACAAATTGCTGTTGGCTACCCCTGTGTGATTCATTGCTTCGAAGGCCAAACCTCCGGTCATAGCCCCATCCCCAATCACCGCAATATGTTGTTTATCGGGAAGATTCAGATACTTTGAAGCAACGGACATGCCTAAAGCGGCGGAAATGGAAGTAGAGCTGTGGCCTACTCCAAAGGTATCGTAGGGGCTTTCACTCCTTTTGGGGAAACCCGATAAACCACCATATAGTCGATTGGTGTAAAAGTTATCCCGGCGGCCGGTTAGGATCTTGTGTCCGTATGCCTGATGTCCTACATCCCAAACCAACTGGTCTTCAGGAGTATTGAACACATGGTGCAAAGCAACCGTCAGCTCCACTACTCCCAGACTGGCCCCAAAGTGACCGCCATAAACCGAAACGATATCCACAATGAACTGTCTTAATTCACGTGTTAAAGACACTAGTTGTTCCGGCTTGAGCTTTTTGAGGTCTTTGGGACTATCTATGGTAGATAATAACTTTCCGGGTTCAATCAACATGCGTTAATTTTTTGATCTTTCATCTATGAAAACACGGTTAACCGGCGAAAGTTTTCAACGGGGAAATTAGCGTATTTATTCTTCCCTCCATCTCAAAATTACATTTTTTTTTTGTGCGACCGGCATATTTACGTAGAGATATGATATCTTTGAATACTCTGCGTACGTGTGTCAAATCTGTTGAAAATCGGCAAATTTTGAGTTTTGAAGTAAAGTTACCCCTGTTTGAAGGCCCGTTCGATCTACTGCTATTTTTTATAGAACGGGACGAATTAGATATCTACGATATTCCGATTTCTCAAATCACGGATGATTTCCTGGGCTATATGCATCAATTGGAGCACCTCAATATGGAGGTGGCCAGTGAGTTTATTCTGGTAGCTGCCACATTAATGCGGATCAAAGCTAAGATGTTGTTACCCAGACCGGTACTGGACGAGGATGGCAATGAAATTGACCCCCGCGATGAACTGGTCAAGCATCTGCTGGAATACAAAAAATACAAATCCGTAATTTCTCAGTTATCCGCCTTGGAGAATGACCGCTTACAGAGGGAATCACGGGGCAATATCGTGAAAGAAATTAAGGCCTTGGCCTCTGCTACCAATGTGGAGGCTGAATTACAGGACGTAGATCTTTACAAATTGCTAAAGACCTTCCAAAAATGCATTGAACGGTTTGAAAAGGAGCAAAATCGGCCGATACACCAGATTGTCCAATATCCCTACACCATTGAAGGACAAAAAAGGGCCATACTGCAGGGCTTGAAGCCCGGTCACCGAAAGTCGTTTGTGGATATTATTAAAACGGAAGCTCAAAAGGTCGCGGTTATATTTAATTTCTTAGCCATACTGGATTTACTGCAACTGCGTATCATCACACTGCATTTAGGAGAAGGGTTCAACAATTTCTGGATTGAGAAGTTGGAGGAAGCGCTGGTAGATTAATGGCTACTGATTCCAAAGAAATATTCAGGACCCTGAATCTCAATAAGATTTGGATCCCGGTATTATTTGGAATTGCCATTGTAGCTTACCTGTTCTACAGTGACCCTAATGTCAGTACCGAGAATCTCACCCTTATAACAGACGCTTCGCCGTTGTTAATGCTGCTGGCGGTTTCCTTGATTATTGCCAGAGGATTCTTTTATGTTTACCGCATCAAATTCATCTCCGATGATCAATTAACCTGGGGGAATGCCTTATATGTGATCATTTTATGGGAGTTTGCCAGTGCCGTGACACCCTCGGTAGTGGGCGGAACCGCAGTAGCAGTGTTCATCCTTTTAAAGGAAGGGATGAGCTTGGGCAAATCGCTCGCGTTGGTAATGCTCACTGCCATTCTGGACAATATTATCTTCATCTGCTTAGCACCCCTGGTATTTTTATTTTCCCAAGGTCAGATTATTCCCCAGGCGCAGGAGTCATTTCAAGTATTCGCCTGGTCCTTTAGCTCCCAGGGAGGTTTACAGGTATTGTTCTGGTTTAGCTACTGGTTAATTACCTTCTACACCCTGGTGATGAGCTATGCATTGCTGGTTCGGCCCCGGGCCTTCAAATGGCTTTTATTAAAAATTACCAGTATCCGTATTTTGCGAAGGTGGCGCTTCAGAGCATATGAACATGGTAATGAGATCATGTGGGCTTCTGCACAATTCAAAGGGAAAAAGGCCTATTTCTGGATCACCATCTTGGCAACTACGGCTATGATCTGGTTTGTGCGATACCTGCAGCTGAATGTGCTCATTGCTGCCTTTGTAGACCTGTCTTTATCGGACCATTTTCTGATTTTTGGTCGACATTTGATCCTATGGATCGTGATGCTGGTGTCACCAACACCCGGTAGCAGCGGTGCCGCAGAATTTTTCTTCCCTCTATTTTTTGAAGACTACCTGGGCCCCTATACGCTTATCACCAATATCTCATGGAGGTTATTGTCCTTTTACCCCTATTTACTACTGGGTGCGATTGTACTGCCCAGATGGCTGAGGAGCAGATTCTTCACTCGACCTAAGGCCTCTGAAGACTAGTAGCGATCCATTCCTGAGAAGAAGAAATTACTCTCAATTTCAGCATTCTCGGGTGAGTCCGATCCATGTATGGCATTGGCTTCGATAGACTTAGCGAAAAGCTGGCGGATAGTACCTGGTGCGGCTTGAGCTGGATCAGTGGCTCCGATCAACGTCCTGAAATCTTCAACCGCGTTGTCTTTGGTTAGCACCATAGCTACAATAGGTCCTGAGGACATATATTGGCACAGATCCTGGTAGAAGGGGCGTTCACTATGCACTGCGTAAAAATCGCCCGCCCGTTTTCTGGACAGTTGAAGTTTTCGCATGGCGTGGATCCCGAAACCGGCTTCTTCAATAATTTTAATGATGGCGCCGGTATGGCCAGCTGACACGGCGTCAGGTTTGATCATAGTGAAAGTGATATTATCCATTTGTATTGGGTGTTTCCATTTAATTCAACAGCCCGCAAATTTAGGACTTTTTTGCTTATTAAAAATATACACCCCCTGTCCCTCTTTGTTTTTATGCTAAATATTTACACTTTTGCAACTGACAATCTCGCCATGGAAAGAGGCGTAGGAATTCATGCAGGATTTTCAAGCTTTTAAGGAGCTACTGAACTCTCCCCGAAACATCGTTATAGTGACCCATCATAAACCAGATGCCGACGCTCTGGGATCTTCTTTGGGTTTGGCGGGATTTCTCAGGAAGAAACAACATCAAGTATCGGTTATTACCCCTACTGACTATCCGGCATTTTTACAATGGATGCCAGGTAACGACCAAGTGGTGATTTACAATGAAGGCCATCAAAAAAGGTCCAAACTACTGGTGGAGCAATCGGAAATGATCTTCTGCCTGGATTTTAGTAGTCTACACCGTATAAATGAACTTGGTGAATTGGTGCGCGCCTCCACAGGGATCAAGGTATTAATCGATCATCATTTAGATCCTGAAGATTTTGCGGAATTCACTTTCTGGAGCACTAAAGCTGCTGCCACAGCGGAGTTGATTTTTGATCTGATCGTGGATTTAGGTGAAAAGGATCTTATTGATGCTGACATTGCAGAATCGTTGTACGCCGGTATTATGACCGATACCGGATCGTTTAAGCATTCCAATACTACGGAGAAAATACACCGAGTTGCTGCTGAATTAATAGAACTGGGGGCCGACACCCATAAAGTAGCGCGTTTGATTTATGATAGCAATTCGTTGGAACGGTTGCAGTTTACAGGTTTTGCCCTAAGTGAACGTTTAGTGGTGTTAAAGGAATTCAATACCGCTTATCTGGCCATTAGCTCAAAAGATCTCTCACGATTCAATTCAAAGACAGGAGATACTGAAGGCTTGGTTAATTATGCTTTATCGATCAAAGGCATTATCCTGGCTGCGGTAATTATAGATCGAGGGGAGGTCATTAAGATTTCCTTCCGTTCCATAGGGGAGTTTCCTGTCAATGAGTTGGCACAGGAACACTTTGAGGGGGGTGGCCATCGCAATGCAGCGGGTGGTAAATCCCACCTTTCATTAAATGAAACAGTAGATAAGTTCGTTAAGCTGTTACCCCATTATCAATCCAAACTAGATAATCACAATAAAATTAATGCAGATGTATAATAAAATTCTTACCGTGTGCTTGGTGATGGTTTCCTTCATCCAAGCTTGTAAAGATAAGGACGGGTTCACCACAACGGAATCGGGCTTGAAATATCGCTTTCTGGAAAAATCTGAAGGTGCTGTAGCCCCTCAGGATGGTGAGATCATTACTTTGAACCTCAAAATGGTTAATACTAATGACAGTGTGCTGGTGGATGCCCAGGAAATGGCTTTGGAAAAGAACGATTCTCTTTGGAGCCTCACCGGCGGTGGTATTGAGGAAGCCTTCTCACTATTGTCTCAAGGAGACAGTATGGAGGTTAAAGTCAACGCCGCCGATTTGTTTCAGAGAACCTGGCGGATGCCGTTGCCACCCAACATGTCTGCGGAGGAAGAAATTACTTGCAATATCAAACTTGTAGATGTTTATACCATTGCTTCCTACCAGCGTATGGAGGCTATGAAAAGGGTACCTCAGGTGGAGGCCATCAGAGAAAGGACGTTGGCCGATAATCAAGAACAAATGGAGACAGACGGAGCCGCAATTGATGCCTATCTTACCAAGAACAACATTGAGGCTGAAACAACCCAAAATGGTTTAAGGTACGTCATAATGGAAGAAGGGAATGGAGAAAGTCCTCAAGTTGGTGATCAGGTTAAGGTCAATTACACTGGGAATGTCCTGGAAGGGGAGTATTTCGATACCTCCGTTGAGGACAAAGCAGTGGCTTTAGGTCTGCATGACCCTCGTCGTCCTTACCAACCTTTTGAGTTCTTTTTGGGTACGGGAGGCGTGATCCACGGCTGGGACGAGGGTATAGGTTTACTCAAAAAAGGTTCAATAGCCCGGTTTTACATCCCTTCACCCATGGGTTATGGGAATCAGCAACGAAGTGAGGTAATTGTACCGAATTCAATTTTAGAATTCGAAGTAGAATTGATTGATATCGTATCAAATTAAAAAGTTATG
>JAOTYN010000584.1 GCA_029861825.1 Cyclobacteriaceae bacterium | reverse complement strand
TCATTAGCTCAACATAAGCTTTTCCGTCATCGGTTAATTTACGCCGGGCATTTTGTCCTTGTAAGCCAGGCCCAAATTGCCATAATTTAGAGGCGCTATTTTCGTAGGGGTCACCGACATGTACTGTCCCCGCATTTTGGCCATAATCATAACCGCCTATAAACCCTTCTTTAGCATCCCACATAAAGAATGACACCGGGTTAGGGTGGTTTTTCCACCAGGTAAGGTCAACACCCTCAGCATAGCTTATACCTCTATAGAGCGCGTTTTTGTTAGCAAAGGGCCATTGTATGAAACTGCTATTGTTGTGAAATACCCCAATTTCCTGACTAGGAGGCCAAAAAGTGCGAAAATCTTCATTGGCTGTTATAGCAACATTGGCCCAAAAAAGAAAAGTCTTGGTTTGGGTGTTGGTGTTGTTTATGCGGTAATCGGCTTCGATGTAGGAGCAACCCGGCCTCAGCGTTATACCGACAACTCCACGAAGACGCATGTTTTTCTCGGTTTCACCAATCCAAACAGTGGCGCTACCGTCCTCATTTTCGACGGTAATATAGTCACTGGGCATGAGTGTAGAAGTTCTGTGATGATGGGGGAAACACCATTCAATGCCACCGGATACCCATGCACCCAGGGTGCCTATAAGGTCGGGTTTAATTACACTGTTAGTGTGGAACAGCTCATGCCCATTGGTTTTATCTATGGCAGAAAACAACCTGCCACCAAAAGCGGGTAGGATTTTTACTTTGATATATTCATTTTCCAAATACACCATGTCATATGTCACATCTAACAGGGTGTCACCCAGCTTGGTTTGCAAAGGGTAAGGATATACTTTGCCTTGGGCTCCCTGCACACCTCTGCCTGTATAAAAGATGGGGCTTACTTCATCGGCCCCTAGTTTATAGGTGGGAATTACTTCTTGTCCTTCATACACCTTTACTTGTGCTAATAAGCTAGTATGATAAAAAATGCCAAGTAATAACGAGAGCCATAAGGTTTTGGATGTTTTCTTATTCATGATCGTTACTATTTAAGGTCAGAGGTTCTTGTTCAAACAATTTACTAGCATTAAGGACCCATCTGGCAAAGAGATACTGAATCTCTAATTCACTATTACTAAAAGTATCCCTGTATTAGGAAAAAAAACAATGTTGATGATACTTTTTCCCACTGTGTTCGCCGTATCGTTTCGTTAATTGAATTTTATTCTAGGGATTTCATACTGTTTGCTGGTGCTTTAAGTCGCTCTTTACCATTCGCAAAGCTAACCAGCGAATCAACCGTATTCCCGGATTAAATAAAAACCAATAATATCGAAACTTATGACGGGCCACAGGATCGGTCAAAGCCACCCGAGTTTCCGAACTCAAGCGGGTAACTCCAGGCCTTACTTCATGCACCTCAATATTCCAAGCAATTTTTGCAAAACCCGGTTCGGTAAAAGCCATAAAATCAGGGCCTGATAGACCTTGAAATACCACGTTTGCCGCCCAAGGCTGAGTAACCGCCCCAACTACCAATTCGCGATGGGGTACCTCTTCTAGCACCGACCAACCTAACTTGAGAACCCAGTCCACTAATGGGCCAAATTCAGCAGAATTTATGACTTGCCCAGATTTGCTAAAAATGCCGTACAAGAATCTCCGGGTGGTGAAAACAGCACGAATCAGCCGGGAATCATTGAGATCTAATGTACGCATGCTGTGATAGGCCTTCGCCGGTGGTACAGCAATGGAAGTTCCCCGATGTTCCCGGTATTCAAAGTTGGGTAAGTATTTCTGGATTAATTTCATAGTTAGGTTATATAATGTCAACGAACGAAGTATTCATTGAACAACCTAGGCATTACACCCACATTATTTAGAATCAACTTTTCTGCCTGCCTGAATTATACTCCCTTTATAAGGAAAAACAAAGTAGGTATAATAAGTCCGTTTATCCAGAACGGAGGTCAAGCTAATAATTGATTTTATAACGTTTGAATTTGATTTTCAGCTACTTGGTATGATGCAAATTACGATTTCAACTGACCGGAGTCATTAGAGGACGCCAATAATAACTCTATTTTATCATCTACAAAAATGGAAAGTGAGATTGTAGTTTAAGTGAAGATAAGAGCATCAAAGGAAGAAAGATCAATGACCCTTCCGGGGGATGAAATGCTCATGCATTCCAAGGGGAAAGTTACCTATGCCGTAACTATCAAGACGGAGCCCCAAAACGTTTTCCCCTGGTTAAAGCAAATGG
>JAOTYN010000165.1 GCA_029861825.1 Cyclobacteriaceae bacterium | reverse complement strand
AATATGGTGATTTTAGCTTCCATTTAGGCAAATGATCGGTTTTCCTCGAAGGCGGCGATGACCTCTTTTTGACTTAACAAATAATCAATGTCGTCAAACCCCTGCAGCAAGCAGGTCTTTTTGTGGGCATTGATTTCAAAATGGGATTGAAGGCTGGCGGCCGGTAAACTGATTTGCTGTGAAGACAAGTCAACGGTAATCTCTGCTTCAGGATGATGTTGTAGGTATTCCAACAACTGATCCAAAAGATCCTGTGATACCTGTACCGGAAGCAGACCGTTGTTTAGGGCATTGTTTTTAAAGATATCCGCAAAAAAACTAGAAACCACTACTCTGATGCCGAAGTCATACAGGGCCCATGCCGCATGCTCGCGACTTGATCCGCAGCCAAAGTTCTTTCCAGCAACCAAGATCTGACCATGGTACCGGTCCTGGTTAAGCACAAACTCAGGATTGGGAGAACCTTCCCGGTTAAAGCGCCAATCGCGAAAGAGGTTTTCACCAAATCCTTCTCTGGTAGTAGCTTTCAGAAAACGGGCCGGAATGATCTGATCAGTGTCAATATTTTCTACCACTAAGGGAATAGCCCGGGAACAAATGGTCTTGAATGGTTGCATATTTACATTATCGTTCTTATATCCGTAATCTCTCCCGTCAATGCGGTAGCCGCGGCAGTCAAGGGACTGGCCAGGATAGTACGCGCCCCGGGACCCTGGCGTCCTTCGAAATTGCGGTTGCTGGTAGAAACACAATATTCCCCCGCTGGTATTTTGTCTTCATTCATGCCCAAACAGGCGGAGCAACCCGGTTGTCGCAACTGAAACCCTGCCTCCTCTAATATTAGGTCCAGGCCTTCTTCACGAGCCTGTACCTCTACTTGCTTAGAGCCGGGGATCACCATGGCCTGTACATTAGGAGCCTTTTTCCGGCCCTTTACTACAGAAGCTACTAATCTCAGATCTTCAATTCGGGAATTGGTACAACTGCCGATAAAGACATGATTGACCTTCTTGCCCAGCAATTGCTCACCAGCCTGTAAACCCATATACCCCAAAGCTTTTTGATGAGAGGTGGAATCATGGTCTAGGGGAACTTTGTCATCAATTTTGATACCCATCCCGGGGTTGGTGCCATAAGTGATCATGGGGGCGATATCGGCGGCATCGAATTTGTAAACCGTATCGAAGTGGGCGTCTTCATCCGTATATAGGGTTTCCCAGTATTTCAACTGTTGGTCCCATTCATCTCCCTGGGGAGCATAAAGCCGACCCTTTATATATTTAAAGGTGATGGCATCGGGAGCGATCATTCCCCCGCGTGCTCCCATTTCTATGCTCATATTACAAATAGTCATACGGGCTTCCATGGAAAGACCTCTGATGGTGGAGCCGGCATATTCAATAAAGTGGCCGGTAGCGCCGCTAGTAGATATTTTAGAAGCAACGTATAGGATAATGTCCTTAGATACCACTCCCGGCCCCAGAGGCCCATCGATTTCAATCTTCAAACACTGGGGTTTGTACTGCATCACACACTGAGTAGCCAAAACCTGCTCTACCTCACTGGTACCGATCCCAAAAGCCACCGCGCCGAAAGCCCCGTGGGTGGATGTATGGCTGTCTCCACATACGATGGTCATACCCGGCTGGGTAAGCCCCAACTCCGGTCCGATTACGTGCACGATTCCTTGGTATTTGTGACCCAAACCGTATAACTCAACTCCGAATTCTTTACAGTTTTCTGTCAGTTTTTGTACCTGAAAAGCCGACAGTTTGTCTTTAATGGGTAAATGTTGATCTATGGTAGGGACGTTATGATCGGCGGTGGCCACGGTAAATTGAGGGCGAAATAGTCCTATGCCCCTTTTCCGAAGGCCGTCAAAAGCCTGTGGACTGGTAACCTCATGAATAAAGTGTTTATCAATATACAGGACGCTGGGGCCTCCTTCAACTTGAGACACTACATGTGCATCCCAGACTTTATCAAATAGCGTTTGACCGGCCATAGTTTTATATGCTGGGTTGCAAGTGCGTTTGCAGAAGTTCCTTCAGGTCATCGTCCTGAACCAATTTGATGCGATCAGCCAATTCCAGGAATTTTGCATAAACTGCATCCTTTTCAGAATCCGGAATTTCCACTCCTAACTTCTCAATTCGGAAATTTAAAGCTGCACGACCGCTGCGGGCAGTTAAAACTATAGATGACTCGTCCACACCTACCTCATGAGGATCTATAATCTCATAATTCTCACGATTCTTTATGACCCCGTCCTGATGAATACCCGAGCTGTGGGCAAAGGCATTAGCTCCAACAATCGCTTTGTTTGGCTGTACCGGCATGCCCATGGTTTCGGACACCAATCGGCTTATGGGGAATAGTTGCCGGGTCTGTATACCAGTGGTAAATGGCAACCATCGATGTTTTCGCATAATCATCACCACTTCTTCCAGAGAAGTATTACCGGCCCGTTCTCCGCAACCATTAATAGTACATTCTATTTGTCGAGCCCCATTTTGCACCCCGGCAATAGAATTGGCAGTAGCCAGCCCCAGGTCATTGTGGCAATGAGTAGAGATAGTGACCCGGTCAATTCCTTTGACATTATCTACCAAATATTTGATCTTCTGGCCGTATTCTTCAGGCAGGCAATACCCAGTGGTGTCCGGAATATTAACCACCGTGGCCCCAGCAGCTATCACCGCTTCAATTATGGTGGCCAGGTACTCATTGTCGGTTCGTCCGGCATCTTCGGCATAAAACTCTACATCTTCCACGTATTTTTTTGCCAGCTTAACCGCTGCCACTCCCCTTTCCAGAACTTTTTCGCGGGTCGATCTAAGTTTGGTGAAGATATGTTGATCGGAGGTTCCCAGTCCGGTATGTATACGAGGCTTCTTGGCTTTTGTCAATGCTTCCGCAGCACATTCAATATCCTTCTCCACAGCTCGAGATAAAGCACAAACGGTGGGATCAGAGACGCTATCGGCGATTGCAGTCACCGACTCAAAATCCCCCGGGCTAGAAATAGGGAATCCCGCCTCAATAACATCTACCCCTAACTTTTCCAGGGCTTTGGCAATGATTACTTTTTCTTTCTTGTTCAGCCCACATCCGGGGACCTGCTCACCATCCCGTAAGGTGGTGTCAAAAATATTTACCTTTTGATCCATAATGTTTTGTGTAGGGTTACTGTAAAATCGTCCCGGAAATTTACCAGCAGGTTGTGCGATATAAAAATCAAAAAAAAGACAAATTACGATGTCTGAATTAACCAATCTTGTAAGATTAATGCTTATTTTTATATTATTGGATGTTTTTAGTAAAATACAATTACGATGTCTAATGACATTAGCAAGGGTTTATTTCAATTAGTAAAAGGGTTGTCTCCTAGCGAGAAACGCTATTTCAGATTGTATGTAGGCAAGGAAGGCAAGGCACAAAACAAGAAGTTTTTGCGCCTGTTTGAATTGCTGGATCAACAGTCAGACTACTCTGAAGGGCATATTTTAAAGCAAGAGACTTCCTTCAAACCTTCTCAAATGTCGAATTTAAAAGCCCATTTATACAAGCGTATTTTACAGAGCCTGAGATCTTATGAGAGTGGAAATATAAGAGATCTTAAGATAAGAGAAATGATCGATCATGCCCAGATCCTGTACAACCGCAGTCTTTACTCTCAATGTGCACGTATTTTGCAAAAAGCCAAAAAACTGGCCATGCGGCATCACAATTTTGAGATGCTTCTAGAAATCTTTAAATGGGAAAAACTGGTACTTAGTCAGACAGTGGGAAAAGGCAATCAAAAACGAGTAAATGCCATCATTGACCAGGTACGGGATGTTAACAATCGTATTAACAACATCAACTCCTTCTCTAATATTTCTGTAAAGCTCCACGCGCTCTATTTGCGTAAGGGATTCATCCGGAATCAGCAAGATTACGATACGGTAACTACCATATTTAAGGGAGAAATGCCTGAATACAAGGAAGAGGAATTAAGCTTTTTCGAGAAGCTCCACCTTTACAACTTATTTGTTGACTATTATTTCTTTATTCAGGACTTCCAGTCGGGTGGAGAGTATGCCCAAAAGTGGGTGGACCTGTTTGATAATAACGATGGCATATCCGACTATTTGGATATATATCTGAAAGGCCTGAACCAGTTAATGATAGCCCAATATAAACTGATGCGCTATTCGGATTTTGTGGCCAATCACCGACGCATGAAAAGCCTGCCCTCACTAAGGGGAGTAGAACTTGATGCCAATCTGCATTTAAAGCTACAGAAATATACCTACTCTCATCTGTTCAATAAATACTTCATGATGGGTGATTTCGACCTGGGAGTAATGCTAATGGATAAGATCAGAAACGGATTGGAGCAATTCATTCCCCAATTGGACAAGCACTCCCGTCTTATTATGTACTATAAAATCGCCTGTTTGTATTTTGGCAACAGCGACTTCAACGAAGCCATCAAATGGTTACACAAAATCATCAATACCGATAGTGAGGATATCCGGGAAGATGTGCACAGCTTCGCACGCATCGTGAATTTGGTAAGCCATTTTGAGCTTGGGCATATGGAAGTGATACCCTATTACCTGCGATCGACCTATCGATACCTTTCAAAGAAAGACGATCTCCAGCAGTTTCAAAAGTACATTTTGAGGTTTATTAAAAGGCTGGAGCGCAATATGACGGCTCAAGACCTGGTGGTGGAATTTAGAGCATTGAGAAAACAGCTCTTGGGATTGGTGGACAGCCCATTTGAAAAAAGAGCCTATATTTACTTTGACATTATTTCCTGGCTGGAAAGCCGCATACAAGGAAGAAAAGTCGCCGAAATCATCAAAGAGAAAGCTTTGAAAACCTTAGATGATCCTACCACAGCAACGGCTTAAGGAACGCTCCATAAGATAAAATATTTAGCCAAACACTTTGAAGTAGGAGTAATATTTGTTTTCATTGTAGTTACAATTTGAAAGAATGCGCTTATTCATCAATACATTTTACTTTTACTTTTTTAGTCCTCGACCGGGATTATAAGGTAATGTATTGAGAAAAAAATACAGCAACACTTAAGGTCCCGAAATTAATCGGGACCTTTTTTTTATGTCTATGAATAAAAATATGAAAATCGCAATTCAGGGGGCAGCCGCAAGTTTTCATCATCAGGCTGCCTTGGAGTATTTCCAACAAGATTTAGATCTATTGGAATGTCGGAGTTTTGTTCAGGTGTGCGAGGCATTACTCCAAGGGAAAGTGGACAATGCTATCATGGCCATTGAGAATACCTTCACCGGCAGCCTGTTGCCAAATTACGGCCTGTTGCAGCACTACCCATTGCATATTGTGGGTGAACACTATTTACATATTGAGCAACATCTAATGGCGTTGTCCGGCCAAGATATGGATGAAATTAAATATGTTCACTCACATCCTATTGCTTTAAATCAATGCAGTCTGTTTCTGGAGCAGCATCCGCAAATCACGGCAATTGAGAAATACGATACGGCGGGAAGTGCTCAGGAAATTGCTGATCATGGTCTGATAGGGGTAGCGGCTATTGCCGGGGAGCAAGCGGCTGAATTATATGGGTTACAAATACTTGTTCACGACATAGAGAATTTGAAGCAGAATCATACCCGCTTTCTGGTACTGAGCCTGGATGGCAAAGAAACAGTGGAAGAACCAAACAAAGCTTCCATATGTTTGGAAGCGGCCCACAAGGTTGGTTCACTAATGGAAGTATTGCAAGTGTTCCAACAACATTTAATCAATATAACCAAGATTCAATCAGTACCAATACTGGAAAAACCCTACCAGTACCAGTTCCATCTGGATGCGGAGTGGGGTCCTGAAACGGACTTGTCAAGGGCTATAACCGACCTGGACAAAATAACTTTCTCTCAACGAGTTCTGGGCATCTATAAAAAAGGAACAAAAAGTTATGATTATACCAGTAGCACAAAAACTGCAACAGGTAGAGGAATACTACTTCTCTAGGAAACTCCAGGAGATCAGACACATGAATGCTCAAGGGCAAGATGTGATTAATCTGGGCATTGGGAGTCCTGATCTTGCCCCTGCTTCCGACGTGGTGGATGCGCTATGTCGATCGGCTGCTGTGGAGCAGAACCACGGGTATCAACCTTATCGCGGGCTATCTTCGCTACGGGAGTCTATGGCAAATTGGTATGCAAGCACTTTTGGGGTCACCCTGGACCCGGAAAACCAATTACTACCTCTCATAGGGTCCAAAGAAGGCATATTCCACATTTCAATGGCCTTCCTCAATCCAGGTGACGCTGTATTGGCCCCAAACCCCGGATATCCCGGATACGCGGGAACTACCCGATTGGTGGGAGCTGAACCTATATTCTACCCCTTAGACCCTCGGGAGCAGTGGCAGCCAGATTGGGAATTCCTGGAAAATCTCGATACCGATACCGTAAAAATAATGTGGATCAACTACCCGCATATGCCTACGGGAGCGGTGGCCTTGGAAAGCACTTTTAGAAGATTGGTAGATTGGTGTAAGGAACGGAGCATACTACTATGCCATGACAATCCCTATAGCCTGATATTAAATCCCACCACCCCCCTTAGCATTCTAGCAACCAGAGGAGCGCTAGGCAACTGCCTGGAATTGAACTCTTTAAGCAAAGGACACCACATGGCAGGCTGGCGAATTGGCATGGTTTGTGGAAGTTCAGAATATATGGATGCCATTATTCAAGTGAAAAGCAATATCGACAGTGGCATGTTTAAAGGTCTTCAGGAAGCAGCCATAACCGCTTTACAGCCACGCAGCTCCTGGCACCATACTCAAAACGGCATCTATCAAAAACGAAAAATACTAGTGGAAACATTAATGGACATATTGGGCTGCAGCTATCAACGGGAAACTGCTGGTCTGTTCGTTTGGGCTAAAGTTCCAGATGGAGTAAAAGACACTAATGTCTTTACTGATCAGATCCTGCACCAGGCCAAAGTGTTTATAGTACCCGGCGAAGTTTTTGGCTCGGCTGGGAAGAATTACGTACGGGCGTCATTATGTGTAAAGGAGGACCGTATTAACCAAGCAATTGAACGAATAAAAGCACTTAAATCATCATTGGTATGACAAAGATAAAAATGAATATCAAACCCCTAGATCAATGGGGAGTAGTCCAGGACCTTCCCTTGATCATCAGTGGACCTTGTAGTGCTGAAACGAAGGAGCAAGTGATGGCCACCGCTAAGGCCCTTGTGGAGAAAACACCACAGGTACGAGTCTTTCGGGCGGGCGCCTGGAAACCCAGGACCCGACCCAACAGCTTTGAAGGTATCGGTAACGAGGCTTTGGGCTGGATGCAGGAAGTGAAAGCGGAAACCGGACTGCTGACCTCAGTGGAAGTAGCCAATGCCAATCATGTTTATGAGGCCCTAAAACACGGTATTGATATTCTGTGGGTAGGCGCCCGAACTACTGTTAATCCTTTCAGTGTACAAGAGATTGCCAATGCTTTAAAAGGAGTGGACATCCCGGTTATGGTTAAAAACCCCATTAATCCGGACCTGCAGTTGTGGCTAGGCGCCATTGAGCGCATTCATCAAGCCGGAATCACTCGGCTGGGGGCCATTCACCGGGGATTTTCTAGCGGTCAAAACGGACGTTTCCGTAATGCTCCTCAATGGAAACTTCCAATTGAATTAAAACGATTGGTGCCGGATCTACCCATGATCTGCGATCCCAGTCATATTTGCGGAAATCGTGATATGTTGTTAGAGATCTCCCAAAAAGCCCTTGATCTGGCTATGGATGGCTTAATGTTGGAATCCCACCCAAATCCGGATGAAGCCTGGAGCGACCAACTTCAACAGGTAACCCCCGTGGCATTGGCGGGTATTCTAGAAGATCTTAACCTAAGGAAACCTGAGGGTGAGGACCGAGAGCCGGTCGATTTTCTAAAACTGTATCGTGATGAGATTGATCTCATCGATCTGGAAATACTGGATACTATGTCAAGACGCGCCAAGGTGATAGAGAAGATTGCCGAATACAAAAAAGAGCATAAGATGACCATTCTGCAGGTAAGCCGCTGGGACGAATTGTTGAAAGACCGCCTATCATTAGCGAAAAAGTTGGGTCTTGATCCAAAGTTCTCCAAAGAACTATATCAGCAAATACATTTAATGTCAATACGCATTCAGACTAAAGTTATGAATGTCGATGAAGAGGAAATAGATCTGGATCTACCCCAAAAATAGGCCATGTTTAAATAGGGTAATGGTTATATTAGGTCTTATCACGCTAGATGGTAATGATTATTTCAGAGAAGTCTCCGGTATATATCTGCCTGGCAATCTGCTACCTCATTTTAGGATCCTGCACTACTAAGCAGGAGTCACGCGATTGGACCTCAAGAGACCGGGATTT
>JAOTYN010000164.1 GCA_029861825.1 Cyclobacteriaceae bacterium | reverse complement strand
GGGTCACCTTTGAGCCTATCTTTGATGAACAGGGTGCTTTGGGCATTGGTGATATGGCTTTAGCCCCATCTAATAATGATATTATCTATGTAGGAACCGGTGAGAACAATAGCAGTCGAAGCAGTTATGCTGGTTCTGGCGTATACAAAAGCTCTGATCAGGGTGCATCCTGGGAATATCTGGGCCTTAGTGATATTCAGCATACCGGAAGGGTCATCGTACACCCCCAGGACCCGGACGTGGTATGGGTGGCCGCCACTGGAGCACTTTATTCCCATGACCCGCACCGCGGTGTTTACAAATCGACAGATGGCGGCAAAAATTGGAAAAAAACCCTATTTGTAAACGATAGCACGGGTATAATTGACTTATTGATCAATCCAGACAATCCCGACCAATTGTGGGCCACTTCATGGGAAAGGACCCGCTATGCCTGGAATTTCAAGGGTCAGGGACCCGGTTCTGCTGTGTATCGATCTGACAATGGAGGTGAAAGTTGGCAGAAGCTGGTCAATGGACTACCTCAAAATGAATATGTAGGTCGGATCGGTGTTGATCTTTGCCAAAGTCAGCCCAATGTGTTATACGCTTTGATCGATAATCAAGAAGAATCCAAAACTCCCAAAAAGGTCGAACCGGGGATGTTGCAGGCCAAGGATTTTCTGGATATGACCAAGGAAACTTTTGCCAAATTGGATACGGCAGTTCTTAACCAATACTTAAAGGACAACAGGTTTCCCGCAAAATACGATGCCATAAAAGTTAAAGATCAGATAGGTAAAGGCGAGTATGCCCCTAAGGCCCTGGCCGACTATCTGGGGGATGCTAATAGGGCGCTGTTCGATACTAAGGTGACGGGTGCGGAATTATATCGCAGTGATGATTTCGGAGATACCTGGGAAAAGGTAAACTCCTATGAGTTGGAAGGCGTGTATTTTACCTATGGTTATTATTTCGGTGAGGTCCGGGTGGCTCCGGACAACCCCGACGTGGCATATGTGTTTGGGGTTCCTCTTTTGAGCACTCGTGATGGGGGTAAAACCTTCCAACGTCTCGATACTATTGGCAACGTACACGTGGATCATCAGGCACTCTGGATCGATCCTCAAGACAGCCAACATATCTTATTGGGCAATGACGGTGGTTTATACCTTAGTTATGACGCCGGAGCGAACTGGCTTCATCTAAATAATACCTCGGTAGGACAGTTTTATACGGTCAATGTGGATTTTGAAAAGCCTTACAATGTATATGGGGGCCTACAAGACAATGGTGTTTTAATGGGTTCCTCTAAATCGGTGCCTAATCGGACCAAAAAATGGCAAAAAGTATTTGGGGGTGATGGTATGTTTGTATCCGCAGATCCCAGGAATAGCCAATTAATTTATACCGGATTTCAGTTCGGAAATTACTACCGCATCAATCGAAAAACCGGCAAACGGCAGCGTATCACTCCTCAGCACGACATAGGCGAGGACGTTTTGCGGTTCAACTGGAGAACTCCGGTGGTACTCAGTCGTCACAATGCTGATATTCTATACTTCGGTTCGCAAAAGCTACACAGAAGCCTGGATCAGGGTGAAAGCTGGGAGACCATCAGCGAGGATCTTACCAAGGACAAACCTCAAGGTAATGTGCCCTTCAGCACCATCACGTGCATCAGCGAATCACCGCTTAAGTTTGGGTTGATCTATGTTGGAACGGATGATGGCAATATACAGGTGACCCGCGGCGGCGGCGCTTGGACTTTAATTTCTGAGTCTTTGCCACAGCAATGGATCAGCAGTATCCACCCCTCCACACATGATGAAAACCGGGTATATGTCTCCATGAACGGATATCGAAACGACCACTTCAACACCTATATTTATTACAGTGATGATCATGGCGATAGTTGGCACTCATTAAAAGGGAACCTGCCCGAGGTTGTAGTGAATGTCATCAAGCAAGATCCTGTTAACCCCGATTTGCTATACTTGGGTACGGACCATGGCGCCTATGTCAGTTTCGATCACGGGACTACCTGGCAATATGTTAATCAGATCCCCAACGTTGCCGTTTATGATCTTATGATACACCCGAGGGATAACGAACTGGTTTTAGCTACTCATGGTCGCAGCATGTACATACTCGATGTTAATCCTTGGCAAAAGCTGCAAGGCGACAAGCTTGGTGGCCTCCTGGTTCTGTACGGGGTAAAGGATAAAAAATACTCCAAAGATTGGGGAGAGCGGCGCTATCCCTGGTCCAAACCAAACCTGCCCCACCAAGAGGTATTGTATTTTGTTAGCAAGCCGGTAGACCTGCTTAAAATGGTAGTCAAGGACCAAAAGGGTACGGTATTACGGGAGTTGGAAGTAGACGGTTCGGCAGGATTTCATCACATCAGCTGGGATCTGAAATCCCACATAAAGAAGAAACGAGAGCTAACGGAAGACTATCTAAAGCCTGGCACCTATACTCTTTCACTGACCGCAGGTTCTATCAGTGAGTCGGTAGAATTCCAGGTAAAGGAAAGTAACAAATGACTGATGAAAACAGCTATCTACTAGCGCCCCTATTTTATGTGGCGTAACCTAAACAGTTTTTTTCGACACCCACCAAGTTTTAGTGTCGGGCTGGCCTTCGCGTTGATGAGTCTCTTATTTGGTACTTGGATAACTCGTATCCCGGACATTCAACTGCAAGCGGGTTTGTCCGAAGGGGAGCTGGGTCTGGCTCTTTTGGGTATGCCCATAGGAGCGGTTATTATCATGCTCTTTTTGGGAAGGATCATATCCAGATGGGGAACCGGTAAAGTGACCTTCTATTCGGCTCTTGCCTATACCCTGGCCATGATATTACCGGCCTTTGCCTTTAATTTATGGTCATTATCGGCAATTTTAGTGGTAATTGGTTTATCGGCCGGATCGATGGATGTGGCAATGAATGCCGCTGCGGCCCAAATCGAAAAAAGGGATCGTCGTTCCATCATGTCCACCTGTCATGCTTTTTTTAGTTTTGGCGGCATGTTCGGAGCTGGATTAGCCAGCCTTTTTGCCGGATGGGGGCTTCCGGTACTACACCATTTATTGTTGATGGCCCTATCAATGTTAGTCTTGTCCTTTTACCTAAGAGCACCATGGTTGCAAATTAAGGATCAGGGGGGAGGTAGCCACCATTGGACCTGGCCCCGCAAGTCCTTGATGGTACTGGCGATAATTGGATTTTGCGTATTACTTTCAGAAGGGGCCATTGCTGATTGGAGTGCAGTTTACCTAAAGAACACGCTGCAAGGCAGCAGCTTTATCAGTGGATTGGGTTTTGCCGGTTTTTCCATGACTATGGCTTGGGGCCGACTTTATGGAGATATGCTAATACCCAAATGGGGAGGTAAGAAACTGGTAGTGGGAGGCGGACTATTAGCTTCATTAGCTTTGGTAGCCACCTTAGTATGGGGCAACGCCGCGGCCGCAATTGTAGGCTTTACGCTGGTAGGCCTGGGCTTCAGTTGTATTGTTCCCATAATTTTCAGTGCCGCTGCTAACGTACCTGGAGTATCGGCAGGTGGTGGTATCGCGGCTATCGCCAGTATGGGATACATTGGGTTTATGGTAGGACCGCCGACCATCGGCTTTCTGGCGGAAGCATACGGCCTGCAAGTGGGATTGGGATTTGTGGCGATAATGGCCCTATTGATTGGTTTATTGGGGCTTCGTATGCCCACCAAGACCTAACCACTTATTGTTCCTTTTGTATGATCTTACCGGTTTGCTTGTCTTTTAGGATCAACTTCACTTGTCCATTGGGTAGTTTCTCTTCCTTAATTAAGTAGTATTGTTGGTCATAACTTTGCAGTTCCAGGCGCCCCTCCTCTTTTGGATCCTCCCCTCTCCAATCCTCTAATTCCACGGGCTCCCATTTCTTGGATTTGACGGATTTTAAACAGGCATCCATAATTTCATTTACTACATAGCCGTCATAAAAATCTTCCCTGGGTTTACTGGCTTGCTCATAGGAATCCAACATATCCACAAACATATTGATATATCCCAGATCGTGGTTCTCGTCACCAACAGGAAATAACCAACCGGAAGTTGTTTCAGCTTTCTCCGCTACATATCCGGTATTGCCGGGAGCAGTGAATACCTCAAACCCGGTTCTCAAAAAATGGTTTAACCAAATGGTTCCTTCACTTCCCATCACCTCGTCCCGTAGATCCATACCTCCCCGGAAGGTCCAGCTGACCTCAAACTGTCCTATGGCTCCATTAGCATATTTTACCAATCCAATGGCGTGATCTTCAGCTTCAATAGGTTTAACCTGGGTGTCGGCCCAGCACATCACTTCTATGGGTTTAATTTGTTTGCCAATAAAGCTGCGGCCGATTTCAATGCAATGACAGGCCAGGTCCAGGATGGCCCCGCCGCCGCTTTGCTCATGATCCCAAAACCAATCACTGTGGGGCCCGGGGTGGGTTTCCCTACTGCGGGTCCACAATACTTTACCCAATGCTCCCTGCCGAGTAGTTTCCAAGGCTTTAAGCGTTTTGGGGGTATAGACCAGATCTTCCAAATAGCCATGAAATACCCCAGCTTTCTCTACCACTTCCAGCATCTCACGGGCTTCCTCCGCATTTCGGGCCAAAGGCTTGGTGCATAAAATACCTTTTCCTGCCTGGGCAGCTTTTATGATGGGTTCCTTATGCAGGTTGTTGGGAAGGCCGTTGACCACCAAATCGATCTCCTGATGATTTATAGCTTCATCCAGATCGGTGGTCCAATAGGGTATCTTATATTTCTTGGCAAAGGCCTGGGCGTTATCGGGATTTCGGGAATATACTATGTGCACTTTATCCCGGCTGCGATATCCATGAAGGGTGGCAGTGTAGAAATCTGCAATGAAGCCTGAGCCTAACATGGCTAATTTGGTCATAGCATCTTGGTTTTTGGTCAATATATTCAAAACATTTTAATGATTAAAGCCAACTCGCTCCGGTATCATAAAATGTAGATAATGCAGGTAGTTCTATTATATTTGTGCG
This sequence comes from Cyclobacteriaceae bacterium, assembly GCA_029861825.1. Taxonomy (GTDB): domain Bacteria; phylum Bacteroidota; class Bacteroidia; order Cytophagales; family Cyclobacteriaceae; genus JAJCYK01. The sequence goes on along the minus strand of JAOTYN010000164.1, from coordinate 3,406 downwards.
GTAATGTCAACATATGACCAGTCACAGTAATCCCAAATACCCTTTCTGGCCTCTTTTCATCAGAATCCTAGTATATGGAATGATCATGGTATTCATTTCTCAAATACTCATGTGGGATGCTGCATCGTCTGCAGAAGTGAAATTTTCAGAGAACAGCTATACGGAATGGAGTCAGCAAGGCGTGCTCATCATTATGACCTTGTTATTTGTGGCAGTTGCCTGGCAATATCCTGTCTGGCGATCAATGAGTATCTTATTGGCTGGATGCTCGGCCATTGGCCTGGTCAGAGAATACAATAACTTCTTTAATGTTCAGGTTTTTGACGGTGCCTGGCAGTTGCTGTCCTTGATCGCGCTCATCATTACTTTAGTGTTTTTTTATCCCAACCGGAAAGGCCTTTGGCTCAATCTCAAAGCATTCAGGGGTTCATTCAGTGAGGGCGTGCTGGTAATGGGCTTTATTACCACATTCGTGTTTTCCAGATTATTTGGTCGCACCAGATTTTGGGAAACACTTATGGAAGAACGTTATTTCAGATCTGTTAAGAACGCCGCGGAAGAGGGGATAGAGCTTCTGGGATATGCTCTACTACTAATCGCCAGTATTGAATATCTGATGCATATACGTAAGCAAACTCTTCCTCCTCCCCATGAAAGACCATAATACCCGAGGGCAGTTCACTTCTTCACTGGGTTTTATTATGGCTGCAGCCGGCTCAGCCATAGGTTTGGGCAATATTTGGGGTTTCCCCACCCAAACAGCTATGAATGGGGGTGCGGGATTCGTATTGGCCTATATCGTACTGATTTTCTTGATTGGATATCCCCTGTTGCTGGCAGAATTTGTTATCGGTCGATACGCTCAATCCAATCCTATCGGTGCCTATATGAAAATCAAGGGAGGTCGTCCCTTTATACCTGCCGGTTTTCTCGGTCTGCTTACCGTGGGATTTGTCTTAAGTTTCTATTGTATGGTGGCGGGCAAGATGTTGGCACATTTCGTGGGGAGTTTTCTGGAAATGCTGCAATTGTCATCATGGGCTCAATGGGTGGTTCAAGACCATTGGTCACCCAGCCTTATTTTCACAACGGTGTTTTTTCTTTTCACCTGGATGATCATTTCCGCCGGAGTCAAGAATGGAATTGAAAAATGGTCAACACGATTAATGCCACTGTTGCTAGTACTCATGATCGTATTAGTGGTTTATGTACTTACCTTAGATGGCGCCAGCCAAGGATTAAAAGCTTACTTGCTGCCGGATTTCTCTAAGATCTTACGCCCACAGCTTTTGATCAGTGCTCTGGGACAAGCTTTCTTCTCACTCAGTCTGGGGGTGGGAGGTATGATGGTGCTGGCGTCTTATACTTCAAAACGGGAAAATTTGACCAGAATGGGCTTACTGGTCACCCTGGCGGACCTGGTCATTGCATTTTTAGCGGGCTTATTGATCATTCCCGCAATGTATGTGGCAGCCGCTAATGGTACTGCCATTTTCGACGCCCAGGGAAATCTGACTTCAGGAATGGAATTAATATTCAGGGTGCTCCCCGCACTTTTCGATTCTTTGGGCAATTTTGGGGTTCTGGTATCTGCAGTTTTTTTCCTGTTGATGTCATTGGCAGCAATTACCTCGTCTATCTCCATGATGGAGGTGCCAGCTTCATATCTTGTGGACAATAAGGCCGTGCCCCGCAAGCAAGCTACTTTTATAGTGGGAATAATTTTTTGGCTGCTGGCGGTGGTAATAACTGTTAATGGGGATTGGCTGTTTGGCCTAGTGGTCACGGCTACCACTCAATACAGTCAACCCTTATTGGGTTTATTGATCTGTATTTTTGCCGGCTGGGTTATGGATAGGAATGCTATTATCAAGGAGTTATCATCTGGAAATCCACAGATAGGCAGCAGTCTTTTTATGAAAATTTGGCCAATTTTTGTCAAGTTCATCACCCCGCTGTTAATTTTAATGGTGTTCTTGCAGTCCTTCTTATGATGCTCCTTCACACCAGGACTTTAAATTTTCCAAGATTTTCTTATTGGTCTTAGCAGTATTGTATCGAAAATAGGGACTGATCAACCATCCCAGTGGGCCCCTTAATTTGGGATGTACCGCTAGTTTTACATCGCTTCCCCTGTCATTTTTAGTTACTATGAAGTAAACCGTTATCTCTTTGGCAAAAGGCGGCAGTGAAAGCACTCTTTCTCCGTATACCAGGCTTTCATCACCAAAATCGCTGGTTACGGTTTCAAATTCCAAGCTGTGGGTGTCGAATACACAAACGTGTTTGGCTCCTAGCTGATTTAGCTGGTCCTGGTATTGAATGTCCTTAGCAAATTTATTCCAGTTCATCCTTTGATCGAAATCGATTATAGTCTCAAATACTTCGGTAACCGGTTTGTCGATATGGATATCTGCCATTATAGGGCGTTGGGACCGGGTGCCCTGATGGGAACTGTCTTCAGGTTCGGGCACTGAGTCATGAAGGTTTGATAGAGGTGTAAAGTAGTATTTCACTTCACCTATGGTATCGTAGTGCGCATTGCCGGAGTCCAATTCAATCCAGGGGATGGAGTTTAGGGCTTCGGCACGATCCTGAGTGGTCACGATATTTTCGCTCAACAGCACATATTCGGAGCTTTCTATGGGGTTCTTTAATAACCTGTGTGCTAATATCACATCAGATCCATAAGGCTTACTTTGATCCTTTACCTTTATAAACTCAATGGGCCCGCTGTGGATGATGAATTTTAGGGTAAGGTCACCGGCGGTGCGGCAAGCGCCACACTGACAAATCCGTTGAGTTTGGTACTTCTTAAGATGCTGGTGAAAGTTCAGAAACATGGTCCTGGTCAGCTCCAATAACTCCAATTCGGAAGGTAGTTGCCCCTGTTTATAGAACAGCAGCGCATCACCTTCAATTTCCGATAATTCTAAGCCCAACTTGTTGCTGTCGATAAGGATCTCCAGTAATTCACTGATTACATGTTGTCCGTGATGCACTTCAGTTCGATTTACGAATTTGGTGAAACCACTGATGTCCGGAATGAATAGTAAAGTTTTATTATGCAAATTTTTTCTTGCTCCTAATTTGATGTTCCATAGTATTTTCTGGCATGGGAGGTTTTGTACTCGGTGGTAAAACTTGATCATTTCCGTATCTTGTCATAAATTATCATCTATGAAACGGATTCTGGCAATTGCATTGGTGATTTTTTTGGCGATTTACGGCCTCTCCAAATTCCGGGAATATCAAAGGTTTAATCCACCGTCCCCATATGATTACGAAATTAGTGAACAAATAGATGTCAATTACCATGATCAAGATCTTTTAGCACGTTACTATCAGCAAGCAGAAGAACTAGGTCATTTCGCCCGCAGCGTTTGGGCCAGCGAAAAAATTGATG
>JAOTYN010000583.1 GCA_029861825.1 Cyclobacteriaceae bacterium | reverse complement strand
AATATTATGGAGCAGCTGATGCCGGAGGTCTTGGAACCGTCTTAAATCAGGCCACGGTGGCCACTGTTGACCAGCCTAACAGCAACGTGACCGTTTTTGCGGTGAAGAACGGCAACCCCGTGGATGTATTGGTGAAAGCTTACAAATCAGGAGATAGCCGACCCTTTACCTCAGCCCGCAGTTATAGCGATACTGCCGATCTTTATTTGCCGCCCGGTAATTATCAACTGCAAATCAATCCGCTTGGCGGTAGTGACGTGGCTGCAGTGGTGGTCAATGATTTACAAAGTTACGAAGATCAGGTCGTTCATCGGGATGTGAGTTTCGATTCCGGTAAGCTTGCGGTTTCCGTCACCAACAACGGGGAAGGTTGGGATGCGGTAGTAGCCATTTACCCCAGCGGCACTCAGAAGGCGGCAGCCAGGGGCCGCACTTATGGCAAATCAGATGAATATGATCTGAATCCCGGCACCTACGATGTTGAAGTGAAAGCCTTGCGAATCAAAGGTGAGGCTATAGAATACCTGATTGAAGGAGTAAATATTGAAGCCAATAAGACCCAACAGGCCAACCATGATTTTAAAAGCGGAATTGCCAGAATTGGAGCCAGTAGCGCCCAGGGATTGGTAGATGCTGTAGTAAAGATTGTTAATACCACTACCGGTAAAACTTCATCCAGCGGTCGCACTTATACTTCCCCCGGATCCAATCCCAAAGAGTACATACTGAATCCAGGCAGCTATGAGGTTACCTTAACAGGCTTAGGAGACCATAAAGGCAAAAAACAATCATTTACGATGGTTATTGAAGCAGGGCAAACCTCTGAGAAGATCACTAATTTCTGATTTATGAAGCGTTTCCTTAATGCTGCTTGCTTGCTTTTTTATCTCCTGGCAATCATTGATTTCTTTTTTATAGGAGTGGGCTATGCTGTCTTAAGCGATGCCGGCAAAAACCAGGGCTTGGCAGGTGGCGCCATTGTATTCATGTACGGTGTCTATGCTGCATTTTTCGCTTGGCTGGTTTCCATTGCGGTAGTATATCTGGTACCCCACAAAACCATTGTGTTACTCAATAAGATCTTGGGGGGCTTAACACTTATATTGGTTTTATTCCTGGTTTATCTGGCAAACCGCTGATCCGGTCTTATTAAAATACCAACTTCGTAATAGTTCAAAAAAATGGGTATCCAAATTTTGGAAAACCTATAAGGTGCCTCATACCTATAAATGTCTAATTACCAGAAAACTCCTTTACCAAGCAGTGAGGACTTTCTAAAAATTTCACTATTTTATGAATACACCAAAACTACCTAAAATGAAAAATCTATTATTCATTCTTACAGCTATGGTATTATTGGTTTTACCCGCATGCCAACCACAAGAAGTGGAGGAGGAAGTGGAAGAGACCACTGCAGCACCGGACTACGCATTATTTGATGAAAGGGTTGCGGTGATACGATCATTTATCCAGGCCCATTGTGATGAAGACCTGGATGCTCAAAGTGCTATTTTGGCCGATACTCTTCATTGGAGCCCTCCGCATTACAATGGAAATCAATGGCTGGGCAAGGAGGATTATTTACCTCAACTGAAATCTTACCATGAGGGTTTCGAAAATATCCAATTTGCTGAAGGTATAGTGATGGAAGATAATACCGGCAACGGTATGTGGGCCGGATCAGCTTTCCCTGAAGCCACCGCAACCAGTCTTCCTGTAGCTATCCGCATTTATGGGACCTGGACGGCCACCCATACGGAATCGGGAAAAGAAATTGGCGTTAAGTGGTTCGGAATAGCCTTTATGACTAATGACAATAAAATTGGTCGATTTACGGAGTACTTTGATGTAGGCGGGCTTGCGGCACAGATAGCAGCAGAGTAATAGGACAACCAACAAGTAAACGAATTATTATTATTGTTATTTATCAATCCCTGGACTGGAAATACCAGACCAGGGGTTTTCTCTTTGTCAAATGACAGTGTTCGATTGTCAACTTATATTCCTCAAATAATTAATGACCCCTGATCCCAGTTTCTGATTCTCTTACCACTTAACTTGCCTTTAAAAAGTTCAGATCTGTAAAAAACTGCACCTGTGGAGCTGTCCTGGTTCCGCGCAAAAGGGGAGGGATTGGGGGATCCCCCCACGCTTACTGGAACGAGATCTATATTGATATAATCCAGGCGGACTCTGGTGCAGCCAGTATTTAATGACTGAAATCCAAAAAAAAACCAGATCTTACCAACTGGTTTAATGTT
>JAOTYN010000163.1 GCA_029861825.1 Cyclobacteriaceae bacterium | reverse complement strand
TTATTTTTAATCGAACCAAATAAAAATCTAAAATAGAATGGCAAAAGATATAATTTTCAACTCAGATGCGCGCAACGCCATCAAAAGAGGAGTTGACAAACTGGCTGAAGCGGTAAAGGTCACATTGGGACCTAAGGGCCGCAATGTTATCCTTGACAAAAAATTCGGCGCTCCTAATTTTACCAAAGATGGCGTGACCGTAGCCAAGGAAATCGAATTGAAGGATCCCATCGAAAACATGGGAGCACAACTTGTTAAGGAAGTGGCCTCTAAAACCGCCGACGACGCAGGAGATGGTACTACTACCGCTACTGTATTGGCGCAATCCATTTTCACTACGGGTATTAAAAACGTAGCTGCTGGCGCTAACCCCATGGACTTGAAACGGGGTATCGAAAAAGCGGTACAGGTAATTGTTGCCAACCTGGCGGCACAATCCAAAGCTATCAGTAAGTCTGACGAGATCGCCCAAGTTGGAACCATTTCTGCCAACAACGACAATGAGATCGGAAATATGATTGCCGATGCTATGGAGAAAGTAGGAAAAGACGGTGTTATCACTGTTGAAGAAGCCAAAGGAACCGAAACAGAAGTAAAAACTGTAGAAGGTATGCAGTTCGACCGCGGTTATTTGAGCCCTTACTTTGTCACTAATACTGACAAAATGGAAGCTGAGCTGGAAAGTCCCTACATTTTGATCTACGATAAGAAGATCTCCAGTATGAAGGAATTGCTGCCAGTATTGGAAGCTGTTGCTCAAACCGGAAAACCTTTATTGATCGTAGCTGAAGACGTGGACGGCGAAGCCTTAGCCACCTTAGTAGTAAATAAGATCAGAGGATCTCTAAAAATAGCAGCCGTAAAGGCTCCTGGTTTTGGAGACCGCCGCAAAGCCATGCTGGAAGATATTGCCATCCTTACCGGTGGTATTGTGATCAGCGAGGAGCGCGGTTATAAATTGGAAAGCGCTACATTGGAATATCTGGGTACTACTGAAAAAGTAAATATCGATAAGGATAATACTACTTTGGTAAACGGAGCCGGTAAGAAAAGTGATATCGAGGCTCGCATTAATCAGATCAAAGCCCAAATCGAAAGTACCACTTCCGATTACGATCGTGAAAAGCTGCAAGAGCGACTGGCCAAGCTTTCTGGTGGGGTAGCCATACTGTATATCGGAGCAGCTACTGAAGTTGAAATGAAAGAGAAAAAGGACCGGGTTGATGATGCGTTGCACGCTACTCGCGCTGCTGTACAGGAAGGTGTAGTAGCCGGAGGTGGTGTCGCCTTGATCCGTGCTCAGGAGTCCCTTAAGGGTATAGAAGCAGTCAATGCCGACGAACAAACCGGTATCAATATCGTAGAAACTGCCATGGAAGGTCCCCTGCGTACAATCGTGGAAAACGCTGGCGGAGAAGCTTCTGTAGTGGTACAACGTGTTAAGGAGGGTAAAGATGACTTCGGTTTCAATGCCCGCGATAATAAATTTGAAAACATGTTCCAAGCTGGAGTAATCGATCCTACTAAAGTGACGCGACTGGCCTTGGAGAATGCTGCTTCAATTGCCGCATTATTACTAACCACTGAATGTGTTATAGCAGACGAGCCTGAAGACGAGAAGGCTCCTGCTATGCCTCCTATGGGTGGTGGCGGAATGGGTGGCATGATGTAGAATCAGAACCTATTTAATTAAAAAAGACCTCAATTTTGAGGTCTTTTTTTTGTTTATTGTATGCTTCTCATGAGCGATGGACTAAATTTTACTGACGCACCCAGATTTTATCTTTTTCTTTTTGTGCATGCTGCCTATGCAGACTATCAAATGCATTCCAAAGAAATACGGTTTATACTCAACAAACTAAAGGAGTTATTACCTAACCAGGATGTTTATGAGGAGTTTTTGGTCTTGAAGGACCAATATGAAAGTCTTAGCGCTGTTGAGATTGAAAATGTGATCCAGAACAACTTTCCTAAATTCCTGGGCGATGGTACACAAAAAAGTTTACTGGCTTGGTTGAGTGGGGTGATTCGAGCCGACGGGGTGGTGAAGGAATCCGAATTGGATTTTTTTGCTAAGGTACGTCAGACTATTGCAAACCCCATTAATCACTGATGATCACCATTTCGATAGGGAGTTTGATAATCTCCTTAAAGTCTTCTCCAGACTCTTGCATATCCTCATCCTCTTCCTCATAGCACCATTTGACCTCAACTTTGTGTGAGCTGTTTAGACGCTCCAATCTGCGAAGTATCTCCACTAGGCATTTAGAAGAACTGGTATTGAAGTACTCCAATTTGATTACCAACAAAGTATCTGCGTGAGGATCCTCAATGTAATTATCCAACCAGTTAATTACGGGTTTGTAAAACTCTATGGAGTTTTCCGGGATAGATCTGCCGGAAATTTCGAATTCCCCATTTTCCTTATTAAAGTGCAATTTTGGAGTCTTTGGGGTAGCCTCCAGATAAAAATCATTCATACTTATGCCGATACTTTAACCTTGAGGCTAAAATAGGAATAATCTTCGTTAACTCTTCGGAAATCATAGGTGATTTTTTCCCCAGATTTCCGAATAATGTCTACAATCCCCAGGCCAGCACCTCCCCTTTCTGAGAAGCTACCATCCCCTAAACGGTTCCGGTAGAAGGACTTTAGTTGCTTGCGATCCATGTTGTTAACATCCTCAATCAAGTTCCGTAGTTCTTCGACTTTAGTAATTAAGATATGATTACCTGTACTGATACAATAGGTGAGTTTATCCTTTTCCAAGGTAAAGGTAACCGGAAAAGACTCTGTAGTCAGGGGAAGATCATCAAAGTGATGATAAACATTTTGCAGACTCTCTACCAGCACTTTAAAAACTTTACGTTTTACCTGCTTGCTGGTTTGCTCCTGATCAAGTTTATGTTCCGCCAGTTCCAGAATGGTATCAAAAAGTTCATCTGTTACTGTTCCCCGGTAGCTGAGTAAAATCTCGGAATCCTCAAAACTAGGACTCCGGTTCAAATGGGATTGCATAAGCAGCGTATGGTTATACGTGAATTAACGTAAACTTACACCATAAAATAGGAATAAATTGATAAAAAATTAAATTTTACTAGGAATGCTTGTTGAAACATCTTTTGCAAGATATAGCTGATGTTGTTAAAATACAAGAATTCACTGACTATCATTATTAACGGGAATTAGGCCTCTTGAGTTTCCAAAGAAGCCGCTAACTCCCCACTGGCATCCACTTCTATCTGCAGGTCTTCCGCGCCATGTGTAAGACGCTTCAACGGCTTGAGCATCGCAATGACCAATAGCCCAAATATGGTACAAAATATGGCAATTCCTGTAAATATGGCAAACTCACCAAATTCTGAAGCGGATTCACCTAACACACCCGCAACTTTGTTGCCTAAACCGGTAGCCGCAAAATAAGCTCCCATCATAAAGGCCATCCATCGGTCAGGTGCAAGTTTGGTAATGAATGATAGTGCCACCGGAGAAGTACATAACTCACCCAGAGTATGGAACAAGTACGCCAGCACTAACCACTGCATTCCCGATTTTTTTATTATTTCACCTGCTGCGTCATACCCTACCTCTTTACTGGCCAATGACATAAAAAAGAACCCCCAACCCATTATGATCACCCCAATAGCCATTTTAAAAAGTGAGGAGGACTCCTTGTGCCGGTTTTTCCACCAGATCCAAATACTGCCCACAATGGTGGCGAAAGTCAGTATGAAAATGGCATTGACCGACTGGAACCAGCTGGCGGGAACCATAAAGCTACCAAACGCTAAATTGGTTTTTTGGGCTGCATAAACGTTCATTAGACCACCCGCTTGTTCAAAGGCTCCCCAGAAAACGATAATAATGAGAAAAGACAAGTAGGTGACCAGGATCCGATCTTTCTCCACTTTATTTCCATCGTTATACACCACAATACCAAATCCCACAGCAAAAGCCAAGCCAATGACCAAAGCGCCATATTGCCAGTCCACCATATACCAGATATATACGCCAGCCAAAACCATTAGCAGTAAACCTATAAAGGCATTGCGTTGCTTAAATATTTTTAGGAATAAATTGTCGCGATCTTGATCTGGTCGGGTGTCTTCTACCAGATTTCCTACATGTCGGATATATTTTTGACCCCACCAATAAATTAGCTGTCCTAAGGCCATACCAATACCGGCCAGTCCGAATCCATAGTGCCAGCCGATATTTTCTCCTATATACCCTACGATAAGAGCTGAAGTGGCTGCTCCCAGGTTGATACCCATGTAAAAAATGTAGAAGCCCATATCCCGCTTGTTCTGTTGGTTTTTAGGATACAACCCTCCTACCATAGTGGAAATATTGGGTTTTAGCATTCCTACTCCCATTACAATAAGGACTAGACCTAGATAAAAAGCCCACATCTGCTCCACTGCCAATATGCTGTGACCAGCTACCAACAACATACCGCCAACAAAAACCGATTTTCTTTGACCTAATAATTTATCGGCTATAATTCCACCGGGTATAGAGGCAACATAGACAAACATGGTATACCAGCCATACAAAGCAATAGCACTGTCGTTGGCCCAACCAAGCCCTGGATTATCGGCGGCAGTTTCCGCCACCAGATACAACACCAGTATGGCCCGCATTCCATAGTAGGAGAACCTTTCCCACATTTCTGTCATAAACAGCACGTATAGTCCAACCGGATGGCCCAGGAATTTCCTTTGGTTGCTGAGATGGCTTTCTATAGTGCTCATGGTGGGCTTTTTTGGGTGAATATTTTGAGTTAATAACCGCTAAAAGTAATAGGTGAATATGACTAAAGCAAATAAGGTACCAAATCAAACGGAGGACGACTGCCAGCGAGCCGTCATTCATCTGCGTGCTGTGGAAGCATCGCTGAGCCTTGGAAGTATTAGGCGAAGGAACCACGGCCAGACAAGGCTTCAGACCCCTGAACAAGCTTTTGGCATAGGAGACCGTAGTCCGGCAGGTAGAGTGGAACTAAGAGCTAAAGTTAGGTGAAAGGTAAGGCGAAGGATGGGAATCCAATCCACCCGGCATCCCAGGACTTACCCGGATTAAACCCCGATGAAACCACCCGGTTTAGACTGAAGGTCTCACAGGGGAGCCCCCCGCCCACCCATTGATAAGTTACAGATTTAGGGTCTCTCCAGTTGAGATTAAGAAAAAATTCTTTTTGGACGAAGCGTTTTGTCGGTTCTGCCCACTGCTCCCGCTGAATATGCCGAGATGTTGGGCCAGAAAATGACAGACAACAAAGTCAACATCTTTGGTAAATACTGGCTGGTCCGGAGGAGCTTACGGTGTAGGATCTAGCATGAGGCAACGGTATACCGGGGCTATGATCGCGGCGGCTCTTATCGGGGAGTTGGACCAGGTGGAATATCTAAAGTACCTTATCTTTGGTGTGGAAATTCCTGTGCAATATTCCGAAGTCCCCGCTGAAATTCTGGATCCGGTGCAAACATGGAGCGACCCCCAAGCCTACGAAACCCAGGCTAGTAAACTGGTACTAGCTTTGTTAATTACTGCCAAGCCTTTGCCGATTTCGCCCATGAAGAGATCATGCAGGGAGCGCCAGTGGTCATGACTTAGTGGTAATTTTTTCATATTCCGCTTTTTTTCGTTTATTGGAGAGGTTTAATGAGACCAAAATGGACTCTTATTACGATTAGCGCTCTATGAAAAAATTCCCTTGGATCCTCCTAATATTGACATTGTTCAGTGCAGGAGCTATTGCCGACCCCTCCGATCCTGTCCTTTTAGCACAAGCCCAACAAACCAACGAAGTACTTCCTGACCTGGACAGCGGCAAAGGATTCAGTATAGGAAATGTGGCCAGAGGTCTATTAGGCCTGGCTGTACTATTAGGCATCGCTTACCTCTTTAGTAACAACCGCAAAGGAGTAGCTTGGAAAGTAGTCGGCACCGGATTATTGATCCAACTGGTTTTGGCTTTGGGAGTATTGCAGGTACCCTTCATAAGGGCCATCTTTGAATTCGTTGGCAACTTGTTTGTGATAGTTCTCAATTCCACCACTGCTGGTAGCGAATTTCTATTTGGCGACTTTCTGGATACCGATAAATTCGGGTTCATATTCGCTTTTCAGGTGTTACCCACCATTGTGTTCTTTTCAGCGATCACTAGCGTGTTATACTACCTGGGTCTTATTCAGGTTATCGTAAAAGGGTTGGCCTGGCTGCTTTCCAAGGCCATGAAGATATCCGGTGCCGAAAGCTTATCTGTGGCCGGCAACATCTTTCTGGGGCAAACAGAATCCCCTTTACTGATAAAGGGATACCTGCCGGCAATGAACCGTTCGGAGATCATGCTGGTGATGACCGGGGGTATGGCCACACTGGCCGGTGGTGTACTAGCCGCCTATATCAGCTTTTTAGGAGGCGACGATCCTGTACAAAGGGTATTATTTGCTAAGCATCTACTAGCCGCTTCGGTCATGGCCGCTCCCGGTGCAGTAGTAATGTCCAAGATTCTGGTACCTCAAGTAGAACAGGTGGATAAAACCATAAAGATCACCAAGGAGAAAATAGGTAGTAATGTCCTGGATGCCATATCAAATGGCACCGGTGAAGGCTTGCGTTTAATGGTCAATGTAGGCGCCATGCTACTGGTGTTTATTGCGTTCATAACGCTGGGGAACTATATCCTGGAATGGCTGGGCGGCTGGACCAACTTAAATGCGGTAGTTGCGCAGGTAACCAATGGTCAATTCGAACAGTTGTCTTTAGAGTTTATTCTAGGCTACTTGTTTGCGCCCCTCATGTGGATCATGGGAGTGGCTACTGAAGATATTACGTTAGTGGGCCGCATGCTGGGGGAAAAGATCATTCTTACGGAATTCATCGGCTACGTAAGCCTCTCTGAGCTTAAAACCGCGGGGGCCTTTGTCGAGTCTAAGTCCGTCCTTATGGCTACTTACATGCTTTGCGGCTTCGCCAATGTAGCCTCTATTGGCATCCAGATTGGCGGCATCGGCTCATTAGCGCCAAATCAGCGGTTAACATTGTCTCAATTGGGTTTTAGGGCCTTACTGGGGGGAACGTTAGCTTCTCTTATCTCGGCAACTATGGTGGGAATGATTATGGGATGATCAGTTGCGCTTGTTCATTTCATCCCTGATCTTGGCGGCCCGCTCGTAGTCTTCATTATTTAGGGCGTCTTTAAGCAGGTCCTGAAGTTTTTCAGTACTGTAATCTTTCAGTTCTTCAACACTAGAAGTAGCCGCTACCGGCTCTTCTCCCTCTTCCAAAACACCTTTGCTCTCTTCTGTTACCTCGTCTGTCAAAATAATCCCAGCCTCGGAAAGAACGGCCTCATAGGTGAATATTGGAACGCTGAACCTTATGCCAATGGCAATAGCATCCGAAGGTCGGGAGTCGATTTCCACGGTTTGCTCCCCATTGCTACAAATTAGTTTGGCGAAAAATACCCCTTCTTTTAGGTCCGAAATCAAAACCTCATTCACGTCAAATTTGAAGTTGTGGGCAAATGATTTGAACAAGTCGTGGGTCATAGGCCGATTGGGAGTGATGCGCTCAATTTCGATGGCGATAGCCTGAGCTTCAAACATGCCAATTATGATCGGAAGCCGGCGGTTCCCATTGACCTCCCCCAATACCAATGCGAATGAGCCTGATTGACTTTGACTGGAGGACAATCCTAGTATTTCTAGCCTGATCTTATCCACGATAACGGTTGATGTGTTCTAAAACTATTAAAAATAACCCATATATCATCAATTACCGGCATTAATTGCAGCCGTCAATTTGGGTACTACTTCAAAGGCATCACCCACGATACCATAATCCGCTGCTTTAAAAAATGGAGCCTCCGGATCTTTATTGATCACCACGATAACCTTCGAGGAGTTTACCCCTGCCAAGTGTTGTATCGCGCCCGAAATTCCCACTGCTACGTACAATGAAGGACTTACCTTTATACCGGTTTGACCGACGTGTTCGTGATGAGGGCGCCACTCCATATCGGATACTGGTTTACTACAGCCTGTGGCCGCTCCCAATGATTTAGCCAGGTCCTCAATCAGGTGCCAGTTTTCAGGTCCTTTTAATCCTCTCCCTCCAGAAACCACAATGTCGGCCTCCGGCAGCAAGATCTCGCCAGTAGCTTTTTCTGTAGAAAGTATGGTGGTATTGAAATCGTCGTCGTTCAATTGAGGTTCAAAAGAAACCAGTTCTGCTGGACTACCATCGGTTTTCAGATCCGCGGCGTTCTTCTTTAAGGCCAATATCTTACGTTCTTTGTTTAAGTTCACATAAGCAAAAGCCTTACCTGTGTAAATGCTTCGCTTAACGGTGAACCCGTTGGAAGTATCGGGTAACTCCACAATATTGGAAGCTAAACTGGCATCGATCATGATGGACACCCGGGCGGCGATAGCATCACCTAAGGATGAATTCGCCAAG